>JAATGH010000348.1 GCA_015654745.1 Enterobacterales bacterium | reverse complement strand
CTGATTTATCAGATGGTCAAGCGGGATATTATCGGCCGCTACCGAGGCTCATTCATGGGCATTTTTTGGTCCATAATCAACCCGATATTTATGCTAACGGTCTATACGCTGGTATTCTCGGTAGTGTTCAAGGCGCGTTGGGGGGCGGGTGCGGTCACGAGTTCCAAAACTGATTTTGCCGTGATTCTGTTTGTCGGTTTAATTATGCATACCCTGTTTGCCGAAACCTTGGGCCGTGCCCCCACGCTGGTACTCGCTAACGTTAATTACGTCAAAAAAGTGATTTTTCCCCTTGAAATTTTATCTATAGTGTCGCTTGGGGGCGTGCTTTTTCATAGCATGGTCAGTATGTTAGTGCTGATAGTTGCATTCTTTATATTTAATGGTTATTTGCATTGGACGCTGTTTTTTGCGCCGTTAGTGATATTGCCGTTGGTGTTCCTGACCCTGGGGGTAAGTTGGTTTCTGGCTTCGCTGGGTGTTTTCGTGCGAGATGTGGGACAAACCATCACTATTTTGATGACGATAGCGATGTTTCTTTCGCCGGTGTTTTATCCCATATCGTCTTTGCCGGAGAAAGTCCGTCCGTTGATTTTGCTAAATCCGATAACATTTATCATAGAACAGGCGCGAGCCGTAGTGATTTGGGGTAAATTTCCTGATTTTATCGGCTTGGCCATTTACTCTGTGATCGCACTGGTCATTATGTGGTTAGGCTATTTCTGGTTTCAGAAAACAAGAAAAGGATTTGCCGATGTCCTTTGATAACGTGGCCATCAAAATTGAAAAAATCAGCAAGTGTTACCAGGTTTACGAAAGTCCGACCCGGCGACTCAAGGAGTTTATTTTCCCACGGCTGGATCATTATTTAGGTAAAACGCCGCGGATTTATCATGAAGATTTCTGGGCCCTGAAAGATGTGTCATTTGAGTTACCGCGCGGCCAGACTTTAGGTATTGTCGGTAGAAATGGTTCGGGAAAATCAACCTTGCTTCAGATCATTGCCGGCACGTTGTCGCCCACAGGTGGAAATGTACAGGTCGATGGCCGCGTTGCCGCTTTGCTTGAACTGGGGGCCGGATTCAACAATGATTTCTCGGGCCGTGAAAATGTCTATCTTAACGCCTCTTTACTAGGATTAAGCCGGGAGGCAACGGACGATAAACTCGACGATATACTTTCGTTTGCTGATATAGGCCGGTTTATAGATTCACCTGTCCGTTCATATTCCAGCGGTATGCTGGTGCGCCTGGCATTTGCGGTGCAGGCTCAGATTGATCCGGAAATCTTGATCGTTGATGAAGCTTTAGCGGTAGGTGACGCCAAGTTTCAAGCTAAATGTTTCGCCCGCCTCAAAAAGCTTAAACAAAATGGTACGTCGATTCTTTTTGTTTCACATGCCACCGAACAAATCGTTACCCATTGTGACCGGGCAATGTTATTGGACGGCGGAGAAATGCAGGCCCTCGGCGCCCCGCGCGATATCGTTAATCGCTATCTAGATATTCTTTTCGGTAAGAAAAAAAGCCTGAATACCGAGCGTGCGGAAATCGCATCGCAAATCGATTTCGCAGCTGCCGGTGAAAAAAACCGGGCAGAACGTGAGTTGGGAAATGCCCCAGACGGTGATAATCTTCCTAGTATAGTCAGCCAGCTAAATAGCGTGTTTTCTGAGCGACCCAATTATAATCCTTCAGAATACCGTTGGGGGGATGGGACGGTAGAAATCGTAGATTTCTATTTCGAACAGGAAGGGGGAAGTTTTCCAAGCAATCTGACGCCGCAAAGCGATGTGGTTTTTGCTTTTAGAGTCTTGTTCCACCAAAGAATTGTCCGCCCTATTTTTGGTTTTGCCGTGAAAACCAAGGAGGGGGTGACTATCTATAATACCAATTCAGAATGGCAAGCAGTTGAATTAGCCGATATGGGCCAAAAAGGTACAGAGGCGTTTATCTCAGTGCGGATGGCTACCAGGTTATTCGAAGGTGACTATTTTATATCGGTCGGGATATCAAGCAGCTCCATTGAGGGTGAGATCATACCCCATGATCGTCGCTACGATTCCATCCATCTTGCCGTTGGGTCTGTAAAGTCTTTCACCGGCCTGGCCGATTTGAATGCGAGAATCAAAATTGAAACCGAGTAACATCAAACAAGATTTAACCTCTCACAACTTCGTGATTGATGAAGTTACACGCGTATGGCATCAGACACCCTTGGCTGAGTTTGCCTATAGTGACGGCGATGAGGCTGAAAATTATGTGTTGGAATCGCTGAAAGAAGCACAAGACGTAAGCGTTAATTCCATCGACCTGAGTTTGAAAATGAAGGACTGGCCTTCGCATTATCATCTGAGTTCAAGCCGGGCAAATTTGCTGCGCCCGTTCGAAGGCTGGTTCGAAGGCAAGAGGATTTTGGAAATCGGCTGTGGTTGTGGCGCCATTAGCCGTTTTTTGGGGGAAAGCGGCGCTGATGTTGTCTCGGTTGAAGGTAGTTTTCGTCGTGCCGTCATTGCACGCCAGCGTTGCCGCGATTTGTCAAACGTTGAAATAATCTGCGCCCCCAGCGATCAGATACCGGATCTTGGTTTGTTCGATGCGGTAATGCTTATCGGCGTATTGGAATACGCCCGCATGTTTTTGGGAGATGACGGGCAACAGGCGCTGTTGACGTTTTGCCAATCGCGCATGACGCCTGACGGCCGGCTGTTTGTGGCAATTGAAAACAAACTTGGCATCAAATATTTCGCCGGCGCTAAGGAAGATCACGTCAACCTGCCTATGTATGGTATCAATAATTCTTACCATGGGCGCGGCGTGGCGACGTTTGGCCGTCAGGAACTGCATGGGATGTTAGCCAAGGCCGGGTTTTATTTCAGCGAGGTATATCTGCCGCTGCCAGATTATAAGCTGCCCGTATCGATGGTTACGCCGGAAGGGTGGAAGCATCATGCGCCTGAGTTGGCTCAGCTGGCTTTGGAAAGCGCCCATAAAGATCGGCAAATGATAATGGACAGCACATTCTCTATTGAAGAAGGCATCCATAATATATGGCACAACGGCCTCGCTGCGGATTTGTCGAACTCATTTCTTATCATTGCCACGCAACAGGCCGCGCCATCCATGACAACGGGTGTCGCGGCGTTCTATTACTCCGACAGCCGTCTGCCGCAATATCGTAAGTCGACGATCTTTGCCGTCACTCCTGCCGGAGGGCTTTCCGTCTATACGAAAAAAGGCAACGGGAGCGAAAACGCCTCATCTATTTCCCATCATGTCAATGGTCAGGATAATTTTCACCACGGCAATACGTTATGGCTAGGTTTGGTTCATATTATCAATCGTCCCGACTGGCGATTGTCCGAAGTGGCTGATTGGGCGAAAAATTGGATCAACCATTTATTGACTCGAGCAAATTTACCTATTGCATACGATAATAATTTTATCCTGCCTAATAGTTTTCTTGATGCTTTACCGTTTAATATTATTCTCGATGAGAATGGCGATCTGATTTTTTTTGACCAAGAATGGGAATCGACCGAGACGCTGTCCGCGGCTTATATTGGTTTTCGCGGTATCATTCATTCGTTCCTGCGTTTTAGTTCTGTCTCATACAGTCAATTTTATCACCAGACCAGTTTACCCGCGCTTGCGCTCGATGTGCTCAATGAGATTGGATTTGTGCTGGATCAGCGCGATTTGGCCGATTTTATGGCGCAGGAAGCACGTTTCCTCGCTTTGATTCAGCATGAAGAGGAAAGCCAGTTTCACCAAGCGTTGCAAGGACTTAAAATGATCGTGCGCGCCCCGTCGATGGAGTTTTTACGGTTAAAGGCAGACGAGGCGCAAACGACGCAGGTTTTAACTGAACAAAATATGCAGCGGCAACTTATTGAACAAGCGACTGTTATCGCCTTGTTGCATCAAGAAATCGGCGAGCTTTTACACTCCAGTAGTTGGCGGATATCCGCCCCGATACGCATCATAGGGCGTTGTATTCCCTCGTTCCTCCGCCGGCCGATACGCCGCGTTCTTGGCGGATTCTTCGTCGGTGGGAAGGCGATTAAGGTCAAGATTGACCAAGCGCTGCATGGCGGTAACAGTAACAACAGCCACCCTTTTGCCG
Source organism: Enterobacterales bacterium (assembly GCA_015654745.1). Lineage (GTDB taxonomy): Bacteria > Pseudomonadota > Gammaproteobacteria > Enterobacterales > Enterobacteriaceae > Acerihabitans. The sequence continues at coordinate 259 of JAATGH010000348.1, read as the reverse complement.
CGTCGCGCGCCGGCGCTTTCAAACTCAGGGTTCGGGGGCTTCTCAAGTCGCTTTATTTATGCGCCCCTCAGCGATACAGAGGACGCTTATTAAAACTGGCAATGAAGGCCAGACCGGGATGGTTTTTACATCACCCCTCATTTCGACCGGAAATGATGCCATGCGATAGGACTATGGCGGGTAGCCATCAGGTTTATATTAGCCTTGGCGATGACGGCAAGTATCGCTATGCCGCAACACCGGACGAATATACCTATAT
>JAATGH010000182.1 GCA_015654745.1 Enterobacterales bacterium | reverse complement strand
GTTCGGGCTCCGGTTACCAGAGCCACTTTTCCAGTCAATTTTAAATCCATTCGTTGCTCCTTAAATTTGGCACAGTTAATAACATGGGCAGTATAAGTAACAAATCTCTATTTCAGAAGCCGGTGTAGACCAGGAGTGTCCACGATCCTAGATACCGTCTTAGCTCCGATAGCCATCAACCGCCAATGCTTTTGCGGAGGATGCGCTCCAGCGCATAGCCTTAAGGGCATCGTTTTCCGGGTCGTCGTACATCTTGCGGATCGCTTGTCGGCTGGCAAACTGCTCAATTAGGATCCGTTGCGGGCGCCAATTTCCTTCAATCACCTCATACCGGTCGCTGTGGACAAGAAACTCCCCGCCATGCTTGCTGACCATTGGGTTGGCGGCTTCGAACGCTTTCATCAGGTCCGGCTCGAATACAGTGAGGTCAATTACGAAATAGGCCCCGCCTTCCCGCGTGCTGGGAGCGCCTTCGACGGCAATCGCATTGGCGATCGCCCCCGGCACATTCTGCCGTGCTTTTTTTGCCGGCTGGAAGGCGGGGTCATTATAGAACTGATGAATGGCATCAAGGCACGGATATTCGAGGATCACCAACCGGCGTGGTTGCCAATCGCCCTCGATTACGTCGTAATCGCCGGCGCCGGCCCTGGTCAGGATCTTTGCTCCATGCTTTTTTAGCAAAGGGGTTGCCGCAGTTTCATATTGCGCTAGTTTTTGCGGATCGGGAACGTTGAGGTCGATTACAAAGAAAGCTGCCATGTTTATCTCCCAATAATCAAAAATATAGATGTCCGCTACCCATTAGCCGATGGATATTATCGGCATGGTTAAAAGATCGCTGGCCGAGATGAGCGCATTCTGGCCGCGTAAAATCGATCGGATACCCTCGGTGTCCGCAACCCCGTAATCCGCGAATCGTGCCGCCGCGACACCCGCCGCCTGCCCTGTGGCGAACGCCGTCCCCATCACGCGTAGGCGGGCCCCCGCCCATTGGTCGCCATCGGCAGTACGCCCGGCGGCAAACAGATTCGGCGTGTCCCGGCTGATCAGGCATCCAAGTGGAATTTTATATACGCCATCACCGGGGGGGCCGATAAAGCTGCTGCCGTAACTTTTCCGATCTTGCCATTCGGCACCCCAGGCACCCAGGGCGACGCCATCGACCCGCGAGCGCCCTTCGCAGACTGACAGCCAGGTCAAATGCTCAACTGCGTTGATATGGCGCGATTCCCGGGTGCCAAATTCGGGTCCGGTTGCCGTAATATAGGCTTTGGAACAACCTCGTAGCTTTCCATCCTAGCCATAAGGCCTCCAAAGCAAACGCTCCGGTTTAAAGATGGGGCTGCGTTCACCGGTTTATTTATTTAGCGATCACTCAATAAGTATTGACACGTCTCAAGGAGTGAGTCAATACTTATTGAATGAATACTCCAGAAAATAAGTCCGGCAGAACGGGACGTCCGTGTGAGTTCGATCGTGACATGGCGCTTGAAAGGGCCATGATGCTGTTCTGGCGTCACGGCTTCGAGGGCGTCTCCATTGCGCAACTGACGCAGGCCCTCGGGATCGCCCCCGCCAGCCTTTATTCGGCCTTCGGCAGCAAGGCAAACCTCTACCAGGAGGCGCTTGAGCGCTATCTCCAGCGCGTCAGGGTACGGGCAACCTATGCTCTGGAGACGGATCGGCCCATCAAAGAGACGGTCCGTGAGCTGCTCACGTCGGCCGTCCTGTCGGTTACCGATGAGACGGGTATTCGGGGCTGCATGATATCCCTGAGCATGCTATTTCATGCGCCTGATAATGCTGCGCTGGCCGACCATGTTGAAAGTCTACGGCAACAGTGGCTGCAGCGGATCGCTTCGCGGCTGCAGCGAGCAATCAACGCGGGCGAACTTCCGGGCTCGCCGGGTGCTGAAGACTGGGCATGCTATCTGGTCTCTCTTATGCAGGGCATGGGGATACAGGCAAGGGATGGCGCTTCGCGTGAGAGGTTGATGAACGTTGCGCATTTGGGTTTCATTACGATGTTCGGACCCATGGAGGTTAGCTTTCAGCATGCACCCTATTGACGGTAATGGCGCGACACTTACTTAAAACATGATATTCATCATATTGTAAAACCTGCTCGATGGCTTCATTGATCTTGCCTTGGCTCGAAGGGCCCATGCCGCCGCCCAAAACGCATTGCAGCAAGGCCTACGGAGCGATCACGCCGATTTTGATGAATGCCGGAACTGTGTGGACGCTCCCCCTTCCTGCGAAGCCATGCGGACTTAAAACGATACATCAGCTTATTTCACCCCCAAGGCACCGGTGAGCGGCCTGAACGGCGCACAGCGATGTACAAATCTTGGCCTCAACCGTGTTCAGGGTTTTCACACAGCCTGGGCACCGAACTGACTGCCAGATCTGATTGGACCCAGAGTAGCGAGGATGCCAGATTAAGTCTTCCCGATACATTTTCAGTTTTCCCTCCGCAGCGGGATATTGATATTGCCTTTGGTCCATTTGAGCATTGTCCATAAGGTTCATTTTTGAACCTTATGGACATTTCCCCGGTCATAATGCCAATATTTTTTTTGAAAACACCATTAAAGTATCATAAATGACACTTTTCAAAGGCATAACTCACTTTGAATCGGAGATTTACGATCCCCCATACCAAAGGTTCAAAAATGAACCTTTTGAACTACAATCGAGTCATATAGCTGCATGTAGGAGCTAAAATCTTTGGAAGTGTCAAAAATGAACCTTGATAAAATTAAATCTCTACTAGAAAACCTTTCTGAGTCAGATAAACAGAAAGTGGTCGAAGAATGGGCGTTGCGTACTCAACCTTTAGTCGGAGCTGGAAATGCACTTGAACCTTACGACATGCCGATTCTGAGTTCCTTAGAGTTCTCATTACTACCGCAGCTCCTGACAAGTGAGCTCAAACGACAAAACATCACTTATGAAGAGATGGCTTTTCAAATTGGAGTCTCTATCTCAACGTTTAAGCGATTGATTGCTAATCCATATTCTGCTAAGGCTATCAACCTCCATGCATTGCTTAAAGAACTTGGGATAAAAGTATGGCTCGAAAAATAGGTGTGTGGCTATACAACAAGCCTGTAGGAACTTTGCGTGATTTGAGTAATTGCGCATCGTCCCCGGTGTCCACTGGGGATGCCATTGTTGGTAGTATTGCCATAATGATTTCCGATCCGTGACAGAATCAGGGAGCTGGAGAGGAAGACCACCCGCGGTGTACGTCGCCAGATTCAGCATTTTAATATTCAGCCACTGCTTGCCTGTTAGCTCACGACTATAAACCGCGACAGGATCATTAAGGTTCAGAATATTGGTTTGTACGGCATATTCCCCTGCGATCCCAGTAAAGGTCTTACTGACCGAGCCGAGTTCAAACAGGGTGTTTTTAGTTACCCGAAGACCTTTAGCTACATTCGCCACGCCATAGTTTTAAAGAAATGCGTCTTACCGTCATAAATGACTGCAACGGCCATACCCGGAATACCCTGTTTTTCGAGCACCGGCTTAATTGTGTTATCGATGAGGGTGGCGACCTGCTGCGGCGTAAGCTTCGGTTGCGCAAAGGAGTACCACGGAGATGCTGCCATCACCGCCAGTATCAGAGTATTGATTATTGATTTTACCATTATTTAAAGTTCTTCCCCCAGGGCGCACTGGACGACAACCATATTCTTGCTGCCTAACAGACGCTCTCCATCAGGCAGCTTTGATTCGGCACGTTAAGACATCGATTCTATTTAGCGATCGTGGTCGCCGGCGTTGTCGTTTCTGGTGTTGTGGTCGTGGTTGGGGTAGACGTGGTTGCTGGCGTCGTGGTGGTGGTCGGCGCTGTTGTTGCGGCCGGGGTTGCCGTTTCTGATGTTGTGGTCGTGGTTGGCGTAGACGTGGTTGCTGGTGTCGTGGTCGTCGTAGATGTGGTTGCGGCCGGGGTTGCCGTTTCTGGTGTCGTGGTGGTCGCCGGCGTAGATGTGGTTGCCGGTGTCGTGGTGGTGGTCGGCGTAGATGTGGTTGCCGGCGTCGTTGACGTTGGCGTTGTTGCGGCCGGCGCGTTGAAGATCACTTTAGTCGACGGACCGACCGAGAATTTAGGCGTCGTACCCGTTATGGAATAATTGACGTGCTGCTCGATGTGCGGTTCCGTCGTCACCTCTACCGCGGTAATGGTTACACGGCCCACTAAAGAACGTGCATAGCCGCCGATTTTATGTTTACCCGCACTGACGTGCAACTCAACGGTTTGACCTATAGCAAGAATACCGGCATCGGTCCCATCAATAGTTACGTAGATCGGCACACCATCGTCTGATCGAGTGGGAACATGGGTAACGGTTACCACCGTAGGCCCGGAAGAGAAATCTACAATCTCGGCTTTAGCCGGGGTCAAGGCTGCGCTGACCGAGGACTTGGCTGCTGAGGTTGCCGATGTAATCTTCGCGCATCCGGTCAGCATAAGCGCTGCGGTGATGATAATCATGGTGAAACTTTTAATCATGTTGCGGCATTTCCCTATCAGATTTTTGTGGCTTGATTAACATCATAACTGATAAAGATATTGAGATGAAAGTCAGGCTGACGATCTTCACAAAAACCTGACAAAATAAATATTAACCGAAACATCCACTCTCGCCGCGCCCTAAATGGCAGACACGGCTTTTTTAGGAATGGACTGTACCCGGATATCTCGATTTTGCTGACAGGAGGGACCGGATTGGTCTGCAACCGATGATGATTCTCACTATCTGGTCAAGACACGTTGGTGAAACATACGTTTCCCTGCTTCGACGTGCGGGTGAAATCAGCCGGCCTTATGACAGCGGGCATCCTCCTCTGTTTTGTCAAAAGAGCGCCAGATGCAGAAGAGTGCGCACTAAAATGCCGAACATCGCGCCTGGCGCGGCATAGCGGAAAACCCGGGTGAACCGCGAACCGACGCCGAGAAAAATACCAATCCCTGGTAAATCAAAGGTCTGCACC
>JAATGH010000153.1 GCA_015654745.1 Enterobacterales bacterium | reverse complement strand
GCCGCGGCCGGTGGTGAAGGTAATCAACGTCGCGCCGCCGGCGATTTGCCCGGTGGCGGACACCGGGTCATAGCCGGGGGTATCCATAAAGACCAGTCCGTGTTCGATCACCGGTTCGGCGTATTTGTATACCGCCATCAGCGGCGCGTTGCCGCCTTTCTTGGCGCCGCCCAGGGATTTCTCCAACACGTTGGCCAGCCCGCCGGCATTATTGCCGGGGCTGACGCGCCCATTGATCTGGCAATCGCGTCCTTCGTTATATTTGAGCCACCAGTTGATGCAATCCACCAGCTTCTGTCCCACCGCCGGCGTCACCGCCCGCGCGGTCAGCGTATGTTCCACGCCGAAAATTTCCGTGGTTTCCGACAAAATCGCCGTGCCGCCGTGGCGCACCAGGATATCCACCGCCGCCCCCAGCGACGGGTTGGCCGACAGCCCTGAAAAACCGTCGGAGCCGCCGCACTGCATGCCGATGCAGATATGCTCAGCGGAGACGGTCTCGCGCCGGTAGCGATTAGCGCCCGGCAGCATGGCATAGATCTGCTGTATGCCCTTTTCAATAGTCTTGCGCGTACCGCCGGTATCCTGAATGACCAGCTTTTGCAGCGTGTCGCTCTCGGTCAGGCCCATCTGCTCGAAAAAGCCGTGGATATTGTTGCGCTCGCAGCCTAACGCCACCACCAGCGCGGCGGCGGTGTTGGGGTTACGAATATAACCCGATAACGTGCGCCGCAAGAGATCCATCGGTTCGCCGGTCATCTCCATGCCGCAGCCCAGCTCATGGATAAACGGCACCACGCCGTCGATATTGGGAAATTGCGCCAGACGCTCTTCGGTAAAATAATTGGCAATATTGCGCGCCACCGTGGCGCCGCAGTTACCTACCACAAACACGCCGACATAGTTACGGGTGCCAACCCGGCCGTCTTCGCGTTTAAAACCCTGAAACGTCGCCCTCTGCCCGGGCGGCAACAGGTCCACCGGTTTATAGTCGCGGCTGAACGCATAGTCACGCTCAAAGTTATCGAACAGGATATTGTGGCTATGCATCCAGGTACCGGGCGGTATATCTTCGCCGGCAAAGCCGATGACGGTATTGTATTTCAGCACCGGTTCCCCTTTGGCGATAAATCGCGTCGCGATTTTATGCCCGATGGGTACCGGTTGCAGGGTAATAATATTCTCCCCGGCAATGTGGCTACCGGCGGCAATATCCTGTCGCGCGACCACCACGTTATCCCGGCTGTAAAGCCTGATGGCGCGTTTGGCAGCGGATATCTCAGTCATTATTTTTCTCCTGAAAATAGGGTCGGAAGCCATGGTTAACGCGCGGCGTTGGCCAGCCCTTCCCATAACCCCTGCATATAGGTAATGCCCAGGGCGCGGTCGTACAGACCATAACCCGGCACACCGGTTTCTCCCCAAATCATGCGGCCATGATCAGGACGGATATATCCTTGATAATTCGCGTCATAGAGAGCGGCCATAATCGCGCCCATATTCAGCGAACCGCAGGCCGAGGGATGGGCGGATTCGTAAAAATCGCCGTTATCGCTGATCTTCACATTACGGAAATGGACAAAATGCACCCGATCCCTGGCGGCGAATTCATTGACCATCGCCGGGACATCGTTACGCGGGTCGCAGCCCAGGGAGCCGGTGCATAGCGTCAAGCCGTTGGCCGGATCGTCGATAATCGCCAGCAGCCGGCGCAAATCGTCGGCATTCTTCAGGATGCGCGGCAGACCGAAAATCGAGCGTGGCGGATCGTCGGCATGCAGGGCGAATTTGATCCCCAGTTCACGGGCCACCGGGATCACCCGCGCCAGGAAATACTCCAGATTTTGCCATAACCGCTCTTCATCGACATCGGCATAGTCCGCCAGCAAACGCTGCAACTGCTCGGGCTGGTAGCGGGCGCCCCAACCGGGTAAATCGATACCCTGGCGTGGATCGATGGCCTCGATGGCTGTGCGCTCAAAGGCCAGGGTATTGGAACCGTCCGGTAACGGATAGGCCATATCGGTTCGGGCCCAGTCAAATACCGGCATAAAGTTGTAGCACACCACTTTGATGCCGCAGCTCGCCAGCACCCGCAGGTTACTGATGTATTCGTCTATCAGGCGATCGCGATCCGGCTTGCCCAGCTTGATATCCTCATGGATGCGAAAGCTGTCCACCACCTCGAATGCCAGGCGATGCTCCGCCGCCGAACGCTTGATACCCATAAGTTGCTCCGCCGGCCAGGGTGTGCCGAGTGGCAGGGTATACAGCGATGAGACGATGCCGTACAGGCCGGGGATTTGGCTGATATATCGCAGTGATACCGGGTCCTGCGGGCCATGCCAGCGAAAAATGATTTTCATGATAAGTCCTGCGTCTTGGTGGGTTTGTTTGTATTGG
>JAATGH010000440.1 GCA_015654745.1 Enterobacterales bacterium | reverse complement strand
GTCGGGGTGTATATCATGTGCGACGGTGGTGATACGACAAACCACGGATTTCCGATCGGCACTGATGGCATATCGTCGTTGGAAACGTGGGGTGCCGTCAAATCCAGTGGGGATCAGCAGCGCGTCGCAGATTATATTTATCCGTTGCAACCGGTCACAGCCCTGATCTACGTCTGTTCCCCCATTTCTACGCCGATAAATTTTGAAATAGCGGGACTTACCAACGCAGATGGAACCACTACGGCGGCTATTGCCGGTGCCATTGATAGCGTATTTTTCACTGAAGGGCGGCCAGGCGGGACTATTTATTTGTCGGATGTGCTGGCCGCAATTGCCGATGTCGAGGGTAGCGATGGGTTTATCCTGACCGCGCCGACGATGAATATCGCCATGCCGGCCGGCGGACTACCGGTGCGCGGAACGGTGACATATCTATGAGCAGATACACAGTTGAGGATTACACAGCAGCGCTCCGGGCATTAATGCCCACTGGGCCGGTATGGCCGGGAGATCCCGACACCACTCAGACCGGTGTTATCAAGGCATTGGCGGGCAGTTACCAGCGCAGCGACGATGCCGCCTTGTCTTTGCTATCCGGTGCGTTCCCGGCTACCGCAACCATTCTCCTGAGTGAATGGGAGCGAACGCTCGGCCTGCCGGATGATTGCTCCATCGGTGAGGTTGCCGGTATTGCGATGCGACAAACGGCCGTTGTATCAAAACTTTTTAGCACTGGTGGCCAGTCTGCCGATTATTTTATCAGTGTTGCGGCCGCCATGGGCTATGACGTGAGCATTGTCCAGTACCGCCAGGCGCGGGCCGGCATGTCGGTGTGTGGGGATGCGATAAACGGAAATGACTACCCGTTTTTTTGGCTTGTTAGCGGTCCGCTCACAACTGTTATTTATGCGGCGTGCGGCATGAGCTATTGTGGGGATCCGATACGTTCATGGGGTAATAAACGCATGGAATGTAGATTGTCCGCTTTAGCACCGTCTCACACAATTGTCAGGTTCGGTTATATCAATTTCGGTTTTGTGGAAGAGGGCGTATATCCGATTTCATCGTCTTTTGTTGAAATATTAGATATTGCTATAACTCAACTCCCTAATTAACTCAATTACTCAAAAAATTAATCGCTTTAACGAGTGAGGTATTTCTATGCAAAAAATAAGCAGTATTACAGATAGTGCTGATAGTGATAATGAATTTACTGACGGCAGTGTCGCGAGTGGTATACAATCGACTATTTTACCAGCGGCATGGTTCAACACCATACAACGTGAATTAGTTAAAGTTGTTGAAGGTTCGGGCGCGGAGCTTAATCCACAAGACTATACGCAAGTTTATACAGCCATAAAATATTTAATTAATCAAAGTTTTCTGACAACCTATCCTGTTGGCATTGTGATATTTTTTGCGCAAGATAAAGATCCCAATACGCTATTCCCCGGCACTACATGGTCATACATAGGGGAAAACAAAACCATTCGTTTGGGTCTACAGGATGGCACCGATGTTATGACAACCGGTGGCGCTGATACGATAACACTCGAAACCGAGAATTTACCAAATCATAGCCATAATTTCTCTGCGACAACGTCGCAGGCGGGTGGACATCTACATACCTATAACCGCAGGGGTAGTAGCGATACTGGTAACGTTGGTGATGATAATATTAACACCTACGATGTTGGTAATGACGTGGCATTTAATACGTCATCCGTTGGTGATCATCAACATACACTAGCAGGCATAACATCGGCGGTGGGAAACGGTGTTGCCGTAGACATTGTTAACGCCTATATAAAACTGATGGGCTGGTATCGGTTGGCCTAACGGGTGTTTATCCCTCTCAATCTCTATTTCAGAATGGTGCGATATGGTAGATAGATATAATACTGGTAATCCAGTGCCGTCAAATACAATGAAAGATTTGAGCGATAACGCTTTAACATTTGATGATTTTATTAATAAACCAAGTGGAATGACAGTAAGCAGATCCGGTAAAAATATCCCTGTTTTATTGGATTTAATGAAAACATTGTCATTTACCGACACTGGCACGGTCAATTCTGTCGTTATTTCAGGAATAACTTTAACCGCTGGGAACATCATTACTGTCAGTGACATCGTTGCGACGAATACCGGACCTGCCACAATAACTATCAATGGTGGCGAGCCAGTGCCGATTACCGCAATGGGCGGCGCCGTTCTCCAGGGTAATGAGTTGGTTGCCGGTGGCGAGATCGTGCTTGTCATCACTGAAACCGGCGCCACACTCAACGCAACGACTGCAGGAAATTTACCCGTAGCGCCTGGTACCGCCAGTGGTCACGCCGCAACGATTGGACAATTGACCGCCATCGATGAGGCAACCCTAAAAACTGGCAATAATTTTTCGGAAATAGCCGCCGCAGGTCCGGCAGCGCAGGCGGCCGCTAAAGGAAACTTGGGCATCACTGATGACGGAGGCGACAGCGCCGGCGCGCTGAAAATTGTTAATAATTTATCTGAAATCGCCGAGGCGGGCATGGAAGCCCAGGCCGCTGCGCGCGAGAATCTTGGAATAACGACCGCCGCCGGTGCGTTACTGGTTGAAAACAATCTGTCCGAAATTGCCGCCGCCGGCACAGAAGCACAGGCAGCCGCGCGAGAAAATATTGGAGCGCCTGCCAATAATGTTGTCCTCAAGATAGGAAACAATTTTTCAGAAATAGCAGCCGCCGGTATCGACGCCCAGGTTGCTGCCCGGGAGAATATTGGTGCAACTGATGGCACAGGATTACTCACTACCAGTAAAAATTTATCGGAGATAAAAGATGCTGGTCCCGCAGCACAAGCAGCGGCCCGCGATAATCTGGATATTCAGCCTGCCGACGGCGTGCTTTTGGCGGTAAATAATCTTTCAGAAATCGCTGCCGCTGGCCCGACAGCGCAAGCGGCGGCACAGGCTAATTTAGGGATAACTGGTGGTGGTGATAATGAAGGTGGCGCAGGTCAGTTATTAGGAACAATGTTAATTACCACATCGGGAACTTATAATTTATTGGCCGGAACGAATACGATTTATGCTGAAATATGTGCTGGCGGCGGCGGCGGCCAATATGCATTTGCCACGACTGCTCTACAAAGAGCATATGGATTACCTGGCATATCGTCAGATTCATTTTTAGTATCATTTTCAAAATCTGCATTATCAACAGCATCAGAAAATACCATAATAATAACAATAGGCGGCGGCGGCGCAGGCGAGGCTACTTCTTCTTCGTCAGTATTGCCCGCCGGTGGTGCGACAATTATTGACAACTCCTCGTTCATAAGTCTTGCTGGTGCGCCACAATTATTAGTAGGGACAGGTTTTAGATCAGTCGAAAATATTTCTTCTCCAACTTCTGTTATTTTATCATATAGAGTTATCGTGAATCAGCAGGGCGTTGCTAACCAAAAATTAGTAAATGAAATTACAACGACAGGATCGGTAAATGTATTAAGAAGAAAAAATGCCGGTGCACTCAATGCCGCTAATATATGTGTCGGTTTTGGACCTAGCGTAACAAGCAATTATATATTAATGCCAAAACCTATGTGTTTTTTTGAATATGGTCAGTATGGAATGGGTGGTTCAGAGTTTTCAGTTGGAGCAAGCTACCCTGGAACAGTTGGTAGTCCAGGTACAGCAGGTGCAGTAATGTTATTTATGTATTCATAACACAAGAGGAAAGAAAAATGGCTCGATACGCAATGATTGAAAATAGTGTTGTTATTAATTTAATCGAATGGGATGGCGTAATGCCGTATAACCCAGGACCACAATATACACTGGTAATTATTCCCGATGATGTTTTTGTCGATATGGGTTATTCGTGGGATGCAACAAACGGATTTACCGCGCCGCCGCAGACTGAACCGGAACCGGCTGGCTCGTAGGTGGCCGGACCCGAAAGTCCGGCCGATAACATCAACTCATCCACGGCTCACAGCAAAGGATTCATGAATGAGTTTGCATAGTGCCATGGGCGGGCTAAATGGTTTCTTAACGGCTCCGTTTGTTTGGCAAAACTAAATTCCCCACGTGCTCAATGACCTGCGTTTACCTGTCGTTTAGCCTATTTACTGACCAAAATCGCTATGTTTATACTGTATGCATAAACAGCTATTTGGGGTTGTAACCATGGGTTTTCCGTCACCGGCGCAGGATTATGTTGAACGCTCGCTCAGCCTGGATGAACTGTGCGTCTCCCGGCCGGCGGCTACGTTCTTCATGCACACGCGCCATGGGGCATCGTACACCGGTGTACTGGCTGGCGCGCTACTGGTCATTGACAGATCACTGAAACCCATCCACGGTAGTGTCGTTGAGTTCGCCGGCGACCTTGTCATCTGCCGTTATGTGGTTTCACCGCGACGCCGTTTTGACAATCTCGAATTGCCGGGACAAACGATACCCATACCCGACGATGATGACGTTGATGGGTTGCAGTGCTGGGGTGTGGTGACGTGGGTGATAAACGACATGCAGAGAAGGGAGTTTGAGGATTATCCGGGGATGTGAGGGGGCAAACAAAAAGGGTCAGCTTTGCCACACCAGACTTTGTGATAGTTGAGACAATAATTGAGAATTAACTTTGGGACTTTAGCATTGACTTATGCCATTATTAAGCATGGTCAAAAGTTAATAATAATTAAGGTGCTATTTGAATGGGATTATTAAGTGAATTGAACTGCTTTTTACATAGTATTCCTGAGTGGTTATCATCATTATTCACAGCCTTGATTGGTGCAGTTGTCGGCGGCTTGTTTACTCTGATGGGGGTTTACTATGAAGCAAGTAATACGCGCAGAAAAGCAGAGAGGGAATCATTAGAACTTCAACTTTCTGTAATTAAAGGCGCTAAGGGGGAGGTTTCGATTTTACTCGATCTTTACGATTTACGTATGAAAGACGCAGTTGATGCTATCGAACCAGGGAAACCATTGAATATTATTTTTCCTATTGGAGACGGCAACTTCACATTTTACGAACAAAACGCAAAAGAAATCGCAAAGCTGAAAGATCAATCAAGGGATGCGGTCATAAAGATTTACACTTACGCGCGCTCTTTGATCCAAACCTATAAAGCCAATAATAAGTTTATCTACGAACACGAAGAATCCTTAATTGAAGTCAGAAAAAATAATGATGACGATTTTTACGTTAAACTGGCGGATGAAAAATATAAACGGTTGGTTAATTATGGTCAATCAATAAAAAGTATAGATGGTGAAACAAGAAAAGCTATTAAAGATGGTTTTAATGTAATGAATTTAGAAATAGAACGTATTGAGAGCGAGCTTTCGAAACGTGATTCATCCCCTAGCGATTAGGCAGACCCTCAATTTATAGCATCATTTTTTTAATCCGAACCTCGAATAGTTCCACTTATTATTGGAAATTACCAGTATGTTTGATAATATACTGGCAGAGGAGTACATGTCCGGTGCTGTAATAAATACAGTCTATTTAAATTTATTCATATGGTATCTATTTTAAAAAAGTACCGATTAATTTAATCCATCCCATATAAAAATATTTAATAAAACCAGTCGTCCGCGCTTTCCCACGTCTCTTGTAAAATCGTCTCGATATTTTTCCGTTCCTCAGCGCTGGCGCCACGGGCATACAGAGCGTCGTCACCCTTAGCCTTAATCTCAACGGTTATGTCGCTGTAGAGTTTAT
>JAATGH010000004.1 GCA_015654745.1 Enterobacterales bacterium | reverse complement strand
TGGATGTCTCGGTACAGGCGGAAATCCTTAACCTGTTGACCGACCTGCGCGCGCGCCGCCGTCTCACCTTTATCATGGTGAGCCATAATCTGGCGGTGGTGACTCACCTCTGCCAGCAGATTGGCGTGATGCAAAACGGCGAGATGGTGGAGCAGCTCAGCGCCGACGATTTGCGCGCCGGACGGATCCGACATCCCCATACCGCCGAGCTCTTTACCCTAAGCATGAGCCTGGAGGAGCCGGTATGAACGGACCGGCAACGCGGCCGGACTGGCAGCGCGCCGCCGAGGCCGCCGCCGCCGTAGCGGCGCAGTGGGCACTGCCGGGAGAACCGGGCGGCGTCATTGTCCTGTTCGACGGCGAACGAATCCACTCGGCGGCCTGCGGCGGACTGGCGGATCTGGCGCGCGGCGCGCCTTTCAGCCTCGACAGCGTGGCGCACTTTGCCTCGGTGAGCAAGCATCTGTTCGCCGCGCTGGTTACCGGTCACGCGGGGCGGGCCCTGTCGCTGGACGATGCGCTGGCGCGCCATCTGCCGCAACTGCGCGGCGCCCAGCGCGAAGTTACCGTCGGCCAGGCGCTGGATATGACCTCCGGCTTGCCCGATGTGCGCGAAACGCTGGCGCTGCTGGGCATATCACCCTTTCAGCCGGTCGGCGCGGCGGCGGCACTGGATTTCCTTGCCGCCGTTACTACGCTCAATTACCCGGCCGGCAGCGAAATTTCCTACACCAATACCGGTTACCGCCTGGTGGAGGAAATCCTGAGAACCCAGGGCATCGGCTTTAACGATTTATTACAGCGCCATATTTGCCAACCGCTGGACATTGCCCTGCTGGCGCCGGAAACCTGGTTTGATATTGTGCCCGGCCTGGCGCCGGGGTATTGGTTCGGCCCGCAGGGCTGGCAACTGGCCGGCGCCGGACTGCACCTTTCCGCCGCCGGTAGCATAATGGGCAGCGCGCGTCACCTCACCGTCTGGCTGCAGTCGCTGCTAGCCGATAGCGGTCCGGGCCAAGGCGTGCTGGACCGGCTGTGCGCCCCTCGTTTCCTGGCGGACGGCAGGGGCACCGACTATGGCCTCGGCATCGGCCGCTGCCAGATCGGTGGGCGGGATTGGGTGGGCCACGGCGGCTCCCATCTGGGGTATAAAAGCTATTTTTTGCTCGATCGATCGAGTAAAACCGGCATGATGATGCTGGCGAATCGCGACGACGCCGCCGGTTATCCCACCGCGCTGGCGGTAATGTCGGCGCTGCATGGACAACCCCTGCCCACGCCCGGCCATGCCCTGCGCCCCGGCCTGTATGCGGGGTTATCCGGCGGCGATTGGCTGGAGGTCAAGGGTAACGGCGTCACATGGATGAACGCGGAGCAAACGCTGTATCACAGCGGAGAGCCAGGCGTGGCCCGTTCGCTGACCGCTCATCTGCCGATGCGCCTGTTCCAGGACGGCATATTGGTGCGCGGTGAAATTGGCCATGTCCCGCGCGTATTTTACCCGACGGCGCCGGACGATTGCCTGCAGCGGGCGCAGGGCCGGTGGCGTCAGGAGCAATATCGCAGCGAATTTGCTTTTAGCGGCAATCGGCTGGCGATGGGCGTTGGCCCGGCGTCATTCCAGGCGCTGCTGACGCCGCTCGGCGGCGGGCGCCTGCTGGCCTGTGCCCAAGACGGCTCATGGAGCAAAAAATTTGTCCTGATATTTAAGGATAATCTGGTGCAAGTGCAGGATAATCGCAGCAGAATATTGACGTTTCAGCGGCAATAGCGTCGGGGTCTGTCGGCTGCGGCATGGGCTACGCGCGGCAGATTACCACCCTGCTTGAGCTAGCGATCGAGCGTCCCCGGCAGAATAATCAGCGGCGCCGCACGCCTCTGCCGTCGCCGGGATCATAAATCGCGCTTCACTCTCACGCGCGATTTGCCCTAGCTTATTCCTGATCACCTGTTTGAGCCGCGATACCGCCCGTGACTGGACATGATCGCGGCGGCTTATCAGCATAACCTCAAACGGCAGCGGTTCGACGATGGGCAAAATCGTTAACCGATCGGCGTAGCGGAGGGCGGTAAACAGGTCGACCACCCCCACGCCGCCTCCCGCCAACACCATATCGGCAATCACCGAATAGGTCTTGATATATAGCGATGCCACGGGTTTTAGCGCCTGGTGACGCAAGGCACGGTGCAACACCTGCCCCAGGGGATCCTGGTTTTGCATCATCAGCAGGCTATTTTCATACAGCCAGGTCAGGGACACCGGGCCTTCGACCGGGCTGGCCTTGGGCAGCAGCGCCACCATGGACGAGCGGAACAGCGGTTCGGCCAGCAGTTCGCCGGGCACCTGCTGGCCGAACACCAGGGCAAAATCGAGCTGGTTATGCAGAATATTCTGGCACAGCGTGCTGAAATGCTCCGTACCAGCTCAACGTTCACCAGCGCCGACCGCTGGTGAAACTCCACCATGGCCGGCGCCACCACCATCTGGCCGAACGCATGCGCCGCGCCGAGGCGCACCAACTGCCCCTCTCCCTTGCGCATCTGCTCAGCCAGGGCGTCAATCGACTGCAACTGGCCGTAAAGCGCTTGCACCGCGGGCAGCAGGCGGCATCCCTCGGCGGTGGCCACCATGCCCTGGGCGCGCCGCTCGAACAGCGCAAATCCCAATTGCTGCTAGGCATGGGCCAGCACCCGGCTAATATTGGGTTGCGACACGTTAAGCAGCCGGGCGGCGCCGCTAATCGTGCCTGCTTGCACAATCGCCTGAAAAACTTCGATATGGCGTAAACGCATCAGACTTATGCTCCATGTGGCGGGATCTCCGTTAACATGTGCAATATCTACGCCAAATTGCTCAAAACCTCAGTTTTGCGTCGTCGCAAGATAAGAAAATACGCTCAGCAAACCGATCGTTTGAGCCATGGATTGGCTGGAATAACCGACGGTCACCGCGTCCTGGCGTTCAACGCCCGGGATCAGGCAGAACAGATCGGCCAGCACCGGCCGCGCCGCCATCAGTTCCAGCCGGTAAGGCGCCTGGATGCGTGAAGAGCACAGAGTACCCGCCCGGCCGACGGCCTGGGCCGCACGCTCCCGGATAGCGCGGCACGCGGCCTCGGGGCTTAAGGATTCGGCGGCCGTCTGGGAAATTGCCCGTTTCACGCACACATATTCCGCGCCGGGATAATACCTCCCCACCCAGCGCTGCAAAATATCATCACCGCTGACCAGCCACAGTGGGGCATGGTATTCGGCGCCGGCGGCGGCGTAGATATCGCACTCGCCCATGACTTCACCGTTGATTTTTACCCGGTAAAAGGCCCGACCGTTAATAGTGTGCGCCAGCACGCCGAACTCGCCGGCGGCGCTGTGATAACCAATAAACATCATGCCGTCGAAGCGTTGCTGCTCCAGCCCTTCGATCATGGATAACCCGCGCGGTTTTCCCTGCACCAGTCGCGCCCGGCCATCAATATTTTCCGCCCGCAGATTGGTCATCGCCGCATGGCTATCCGCCACCACCACTTCCGTTGCCCCACCGGCATAGGCCCCATCTATAGCCGCGTTCACTTCCTGCTCCATGAGCCCGCGGGCTAACTGATATTCTGCCGTTCCCGGGCTACACTGTTCCGGGCGCATCACGCCGGCAATGCCTTCGATATCCGCCGAAATAAACACCTTCATTGTCGATTCCTCAATCAGGTAAATCTTGCGCCAATTTATCCAGGATTTGACGCAGCGACGCACGATGATGCCCGCGAAATCCGGTGACAGCCTCGGCCGTCAGCAATGCATCCAACACCGCATACTCCGTGGCATCGGCCGCAGCGGCCAATAGGGGTTCAAGTTGCGCATCCTGCGGTGGCCGCGCCGTGGTTTGCGTGGAGAAGGCCACGGCAATGTCTCCTGAACCATGCCCCCAGTAACTGCCCAACCGCCCTAGGCCCGCGCCGGCCCGTTTGGCAATGCGCCCCAATTGGCGGGCATCCAGCGCCGCATCGGTAGCCATGATAATGATGATGGAACCCGCATCGCGCTGGGGTGCCGATTGCGGCAGCACCGGTTCGATAGCGGCCCCGGCCGGCACTCCGTCCAGCGTCAGTGCGGAAAGTATGCCAAAATTCGCCAGTACCAAAACCCCCAGCGTGGCATTTAGCTCCGGGATAAGGCGAGAAGCCGTACCGATTCCCCCTTTCAGACCGAAACAGCTCATTCCCCGTCCGGCCCCTACGCTACCGCGCTCAAACGTTCCCGCCGCGTTGTCCAGCGCCGCGCGCGCCATGCCTTCGGTAACCGCCAACGCCTGGATATCGTTCAGCCAGCCATCATTACACTCCAGCGCCAGCGGATTCACGGTGGGCAACGACCGCCCCAATTCCGTATTGCGGCCAATCGCATCACGAACCAAGGTGGTAAACAGCGTGCCGATTGACAGGGTATTACCGAGCAAGATCGGCGTTTGCAGTACGCCCAATTCGGCGATTTGGACTAATCCAACCGGTTTGGCAAAACCATTGAGTATCGCCGCGCCACAGGGTAATGGCTGGGTGAACAAATGTGCCCCGGGGGGCACGATCGCGGTCACGCCCGTTTGAATCTCTCCTTGTGCCAGCGTGCTGTGGCCAACGAGAATACCCGCCACATCGCAAAGGCTATTATTTGGACCGCTGTTTACGCGGGGGGTGCCTAATTGCCCATCTTGTCGCCATCGGCGCAGCAGCAGTTGCCAATGGGCCTGTTGCCAGTAGTTCATGGTCATTTTTCAGCTTTTCACTTTAGGATCGAGGGTGTCACGCAGCGCGTCACCCAGCAGGTTAAACGCCAAAACGGTAACAAAGATAGCCAGCCCCGGGAACACGCTAATATGCCAAAACCCCGCCATCATCATATTACGGCTCATCGCCAGGATATTACCCCATTCAGGCACGTCCGGCTCCGGCCCCAGGCCGATAAAGCTCAGCCCCGCCGCGGTGATGATACTGGTGCCGATACGCATAGTGAAATAAACAATAACGTTCGACAACGTGCCCGGTAAGATATGGCGTAACAGGATGATATGGTCAGGCGCGCCGACGCCGCGCACCGCCTCGACGTAAGCCGTCTGTTTTAGCGACAACGTGGCGGCACGGACGATGCGGGCAAATACGGGAACGCTAAAAACGGCAACGGCGATAATGACGTTATTCAACCCCGGCCCGAGAATAGCCACCACCGCAATCGCCAATAACATGCCGGGAAAGGCGAACAATACATCGGCCCCGCGCATTATCAGCATATCCAGCCAACGCCCGTAATATCCGGCCAACAGGCCAAGGAGTACTCCGGCCATCATGCCTAAGGTCACTGAGAGTACGCCGACGTAGAGCGAGATCCGCGTCCCGTAGATCAGTCGGCTTAAGAGATCGCGGCCAAGATCGTCGGTTCCCATCCAATGGGCGGCGGAAGGTGGCGCGGATAACGCCAGCCAGTCCGGCGTCATGGGATCCCAAGGTGCCAGCCAGGGGGCGAATATCGCCACCAGCACCAGCAGCAAAATAAAACCGCCGGACGCCAGCGCGACCGGGTTGCGCATAAAAGTGTGAATAAATTCACGCCATGGCGATCGTATCGCTTCATCAGTGGTCGCCACTAGGGTGCTACTCGGTTCGGAAAATCTCATTTCAGTTCCTAGCGTAGGCGAATCGCGGGATTGACCACTGCATAGAGCATATCCACCAGCAGATTTATCAGGATAAATTCGAAGACAAACAGCATCACTAATGCCTGTATCACCGGTTGATCCTGGGTTTTTATCGATTCAATCAACAGCCAGCCCAAACCGGGCCAACTGAACACACTCTCAACGATAATCGACCCCCCGAGCAAAAAGCCAAATTGCAGCCCCAGCATCGTGATCACTGGTATTAACGCATTGCGCATCACGTGTTTCCAGATCACCAGACGATTATGCAGGCCTTTTGAACGCGCCGTCCGTACAAAATCTTCCTGGGAAACGTCGAGAAATGCCGAGCGGGTAAACCGCGCCATCACCGAGGCCACCGAGGCCCCTAACGTCAGCGCAGGCAAGATAATATCCGTAGGCTTATTGAACCCGCTGACTGAGAAGAGACCAAACGGCATGGCGACAAACTGGATCAGTAACAAACCGAGCCAAAACGTTGGCATGGAAATGCCGCCTACGGCCAGGCTCATCAGCGACCAGTCCTGCCATTTTCCCCGGTTCAGCGCTGAAATGACGCCAATCATCAATCCCAGAATCACCGACCAGGCGAAACCGGCCAGCGCTAGCCATAGCGTGGGCATAAACGCCTTTGCAATCACGTTACCCACCGGCTGTTGGGTACGATATGTCACGCCCAAGTCCCCTTTAAAGGCCGCGCCTAGCCAGTGCAGAT
>JAATGH010000090.1 GCA_015654745.1 Enterobacterales bacterium | reverse complement strand
TTCGCAAGGGGGTGGCGCCATGACGGATACCATCATCAGCGTAGAGCATTTGATGATGCATTTCGGCGGCATCAAGGCATTAAATGATGTCAACCTGACGGTGGAGCGGGGGTCGATTACCGCGCTGATCGGCCCCAACGGTGCCGGCAAAACCACGGTATTCAACTGCCTGACCGGCTTTTACCGGGCCAGCGGCGGCAATATTATGCTTCATACCCGCCGGCGTCCGACCAATATCATTCAAATCCTCGGGCAAAAATTTCGCGCCACGGATTTTATTCACCCGGCGTGGCTGGGCCGGCGGGTATTTTATAAGATGTTTGGCGGCACCCATTTGGTTAACCGCGCCGGCCTGGCGCGCACTTTTCAGAATATCCGGCTGTTTCGCGAGATGTCGGTGGTAGAGAATCTGCTGGTGGCCCAGCATATGCAAACCAACCGCAACCTGATTGCCGGCGTGCTCAATACTCCGGCCTATCGGCGCGCCGAAAACCGCGCGCTGGACCGCGCGTTTTATTGGCTGGAAGTCGTGGATTTGGTGGACTGCGCCAACCGGCTGGCCGGCGAGATGTCCTACGGCCAACAGCGGCGGCTGGAGATTGCCCGCGCCATGTGCACCAACCCCGAGGTTATCTGCCTGGATGAGCCGGCGGCGGGCCTGAATCCGGTGGAAACCCGCACGTTGAGTCAAATCATCCGTCTGCTGCGCGATCGGCACGGCATTACCGTGCTGCTGATTGAACATGACATGGGCATGGTGATGGATATCTCCGATCATATTATCGTGCTCGATCATGGCGATGTGATCGCCATGGGCACGCCGGCGGCCATCCAGAACGATCAGAACGTGATCGCCGCCTACCTGGGAACCGACGAGGAGGAGCCGGCGCTATGAGCAACGTACTGCTGGAATTCAACGCGGTGGATGTCTTTTACGGTCCGATCCAGGCCTTGCAACAGATATCGATCCAGGTTAATCAAGGAGAAACGGTGGCGCTGATCGGTGCCAACGGCGCCGGCAAATCGACGCTACTGATGTCGATTTTCGGCCAACCGCGCATTGCCGCCGGACAGATTCTGTTCCGCGGCGAGGATATCAGCCGCAAATCCACCCATTTTATCGCCGCCAACGGTATTGCCCAATCGCCGGAAGGACGCCGGGTATTTCCGGACATGACGGTGGAGGAAAATCTGTTGATGGGTGCCATTCCCATCGGTAGCCAACACCAGGCGGAAGATCTGCAGCGTATGTACGGGCTATTTCCCCGACTGCTGGAGCGGCGTCAACAGCGGGCGATGACCTTATCCGGCGGTGAACAGCAAATGCTGGCTATCGCGCGCGCGCTGATGAGCCGGCCGACGCTACTCTTGCTGGATGAACCTAGCCTTGGACTGGCGCCGCTGATCGTAAAGCAGATTTTTCAAATCCTGCGCGATCTGGCGCGCGAGGGCATGACCATTTTTTTGGTGGAGCAAAATGCCCACCATGCGCTGAAACTGTCCGATCGGGCTTACGTGATGGTCAATGGGCAAATCCGTATGAGCGGTACCGGCGCCGAACTGCTGCTTAATCAAGATGTGCGCAAGGCGTATCTGGGGGGCATTTAGGCCATAACCGCGCACCGGCCCATCCGCCGCTTCGCGCGGTGGCGATGGCCACCCTTAGTAGATTAGGCAGCGTTACCGGCCAATACGGCACCCATGTGGCCTGGGGATAAATAGTGTGGTTAGCGCGCTGTGCACTGACTGCCTATTAATTAAAATTATAAATATTTGTAAAAAAATAAAATGCTATTTTTTATCATAATGACACTATATAGACCTTTTTATCTATAATTGTAATTAACAATATTACAATATTGTTAATTACACCTTATCATTTAACGGCTAAAGTCATTTAATGAAGTCAACGATTAAACG
Organism: Enterobacterales bacterium; assembly: GCA_015654745.1. Lineage (GTDB taxonomy): Bacteria > Pseudomonadota > Gammaproteobacteria > Enterobacterales > Enterobacteriaceae > Acerihabitans. The sequence continues at coordinate 4,401 of JAATGH010000090.1, read as the reverse complement.
ATGGTTTTCTCCTGGCGCTATTGATTCGTGTCGTTGCGTAAAATAAACGGGAAGCCGTGGCATTTAACACTGATTAGCCGCCATGATAAAAAGATCTTATATTGCGCGAACATGCGCTAGAAGAACTAGATAACAGGAGAGCGGGTGATGGTGAAACCGTCCCGCCGGCGGGCAAGACATTTGGATGGCAAGCTGATTGTACCCGCTGCCAGCCCTGGTAATACTATGCCCTGGCTGGCAGCGGGTGAATCTACAACGGTCGCAATGGTAACACTGATAGATAAGGACATGGTCCACTTAGCTGACCAGCGATTCCGTCTTGGTTGCGATAATAGGTAATATATTATTTTCAATAAAATTTTGGCTATTGTTCATGAAGTAGACGTTGCGTTCGATGGTTAAATATTTATATCCGCATAAAAATGGGATAAGTTTTATCCTGTAGTTACGTTCACTGATGATGTTGATGACCGACGAGGGCATGAGCCCCACCGCGTCGCCTTTTTCGATCATGGCCAGCTGGACATACAGTTCGGGAACATCAAGTCTTTTAACATTTATTTTATTATTGGAAAAATAATTTTCTATATCAATGGCCGCCGAATCATTATGGTGTTGCTCATATTGTACCAGCGCCTTGCCGGAAAAAGCCTCTACCTGGGAGTCGAACTGTCTATACGAATCTCGCTTTACTGCCAGCATAATGGTGTCGGTGGGAAGGGAAACGTGCAGTATGTCCGGCCCACACCCTATGTGTTTTGCGCTAAAAAAAACCTGGCAGGTACCATTTTTTAACGCATCAACAATATTGACCTCGTCGGGTGAAAAATATTCCAATGAGATGCTTTTTTCTTCGTTTTTGAAAAAATGGGAGGAAAACACCGGTGAGAGATAAGCATAATCATGGTGGTCGATGCCTATTTTGAATTTATTGACGATGCTTTTATAGGTATGTGATTTATTAATGATTTTTTTTTCAAGATTGCATACCTCAGCATATAATGGAAATAATGTATCATAGAGTTCACGTCCGTAATCGGTCAATTTCAGACCGTTACTGGTTCTAGTAAATAATTTATGGCCAAGGTTTGTTTCGAATAGCTTAATGGTTCTGCATAAAGGAGATGGTGTGATACATAAAATGTGGGCAGCCAATCTAATAGATTGTTCCTGGGCGGTAACTATAAAGTATCTCAAGGTTTTAGATAATAAAATCATACAAAGCCTCCAGAAAAAAATTATCTCAACGATATAGACATGTTGTTGTGGCTGCGTTGACTATATATGGTCCGTTGATGGCAGGGTGGAAATACCATCTGGATTTCGGCTTATGGCATAGTGAAACAAAAAGCATGACATTGTTACTCGATCTCTTTCATGGGTAAGGTTGAACGTTACCCTTGAGAAGAAAATCACAAAATGCTTAGGCAATGTCGTTTATAAGGCGCTTTAACATAAATTTAGTCAGGTGATATTCTCCGTTTTCTTTCCTATAGGTCAGTTGGCAACAAGCCTAAAGGATTTAGCTAAGGGATAACTCCGCATGGTGTTGGCATTGTTAATAAGGTATTGCATAACATTTTTACGCAGTACGACCTCCCCTCTACAATACATGTCCATGGGAAGTGACGTCGAAGCCCACCGAGTTCGGTGAGCATACTATCAACAAACTTAACGACTATTCATTTTGTTTTGAGTTTACTACTTAACATGGCTTTTTGTTAGGCCTGTTTACAACCAATGAATAATATTGCTAGCCACTTCACGCTTATAAACCATAGATGAAAAATAGCGGAAAAAGCAATGCTATTTTAAGAAATACATGAAAATAGGCGGTTGTGTCTGCCGATATAATCTATTATAACCAAAAAAAAAGATAAATGTTATTTATAAATAAAAATAAAAACCATTGTTTTCATAAGGTTAAAATATCATTGCGTAGGATGCTAATTAATTGGATCTTTTGACGGTCGCAGCGTGGGTTGTCGATATTTAGGAATAAGGCGTATACATTCCCCTTCGGTATTTGTGATAGAGCTCGCGAATCATGCAGATCATCTCTTTTTTATCTTTTAGTCTATTTTAACCTTTTTTGGGTTTGCTCTTTCCGTCTCCCAGAATAGGTCAAAATTTATCATATTTATTTATATGACGACCGCCGCGGTGCGTGCCCAAATCAGGGGAATGCAATCCGCGTACCCAGCGGCGCTGTGAGGGCCTAGAACGCGGTGGCCATTATGATGAGCCAGACATAGGAAGGCCGAAGTGGATCGCTACCGCGTGGAGATCGCCTCTAATGTAAATGTAAAATCTGATCTCAAGATGTATGCGCCGCATGATAAAATTGATTATCTTGACGGTGATATTACCACTCTTCCAAAGGAGCAACTGACGGCATCTCCCGACAGCGGGAGGAAATTTAGCAGAACCAAGGTTAAACTGTTCCTTATTTGCGTGGCAAACGTCGTAAGATAAAGATGATGGCTTCCCGGTCCGGCGCGGTAGCTCTACCAAAGGTCACCCAACCCGAATGTGCGTTGTGCAAAAAAAAACAACTTTCTCCGCCAGACAGCAACGTATCGTTGAACGGCGTGACCAGATTGTCGCTGCGGCCAGAATCAGTTTCCGGCGTCATGGTTTTCATGGCGCAGGCATGGCGGAGATCGCCGCGCTATCACAATTGAGCGTCGGGCAAATTTACCGTTATTTCACCAATAAAGAAGCCATCATTGAAGAAATAGTCCAACGTATCGTCAAGGATCGTATCCAAATCATGTTGAGCAATGGCAACGATTTGCGCCAACTGGCGGAAGAGTTGGCGAGTCAGAGCTTGTATGACGGGGAGGATAGGGCAATCAATAGAGCGTTAATGCTGGAAATCGCCGCCGAGGCTACCCGTAATCCCCGGATAGCCACCATCCTAAAAGATGCGGATACCCAGATCTTCCAGCAGGGAAGCGAAATGTTGGCGCGTGCTTATCCACAATTAACACCTGCGCGCGCGGCCGCATTGTCTGAATTGATTGCGGTGCTGAGTGAGGGCACCGCCTTAAGGGTGCTGACTCATCAGCAGGTGGTCGGACGTCAGTCCCTCGGTCAACTCTATTTTGATATTTTTTCTTCCGTCTTCCCTTCGGAACCGGCTTGACCCGGTACCGTGCGGTTAACTTTGCATGTATCCCGCCATCATTGCTTTAACAGTGTATGATCCCTGTTGCTGTCGCCCTGATTAGCGATTACATGGATAATAGGAGCCAACTTTATGACCAGGATTACCCTTGCGGGCGGAATTGGAACGACAATGGCCGCATTGTCCCGCATCCTGGCTGGTCCGGGGATCCGGATCCGGGTCTTGATAACTGATTCCTATCACGGCCAGAATACTTATGGCGACGAGTCGGTCGAATTCATCAGGCTTGATGTACAGGATGCCGGCTCGTTGAAAGCGGCGTTTCAAGATACCGAACGCGCCTGCCTATGGACCGGCGCTCACGCCGATCATGCGGGTTTGGATCAAGCCTTCGTTGACGCGGCTTCACTGGCAGGCGCGACCTTTCTGGTCAACGTGCGGGATAACGCCTGGGCCTGCGCGCGCGATATGCTGGACCGTCAACCGCAGGACGTCTTGGGGCGAACCCGCATTCACTCCACCGGGCACTGGATCGTCACGACGTTGGTTTGCCCTTCTATTTATATGGAGAGTATTTTTGCCTTGGCGACGGCATGGGTCCCCTTGGGTCATTGGGGCGGTACGGCGGGTAACGGCCGGGCTGGATTGGTTGATCGTCTTGATGTGTTAACCGCTATGGCGTGTATATTGCGTGAAGGTCCCGAGCGCCATGGAGAAAAAGTGTATTATTTAACCGGCCCGGCAGCGGTTTCCATGGGATATATTGCCGATTATCTATCGCAAAGCCTTGATCATCGGGTGACCTACCGCTATCGCACAGACGAAGAGCAACAACAAATCTATCGGGACGCCGGATGGTCGCCAAAGGCCATCGCGCAAATCGTGGCCATGGAAAAATCAATTCGCCTTGGCTTGGCGGCCAAAACCACTGATGACCTGACGGCCCTGATTGGCCGTCCCGCTAAGTCCGTTATCGAATGGATTACCGAGCATCGCGCAGATTTCATTGCCTTTGCCCAGCCCACATTGGAAAAACCTGCTCTTTTTTGAGCATATCAACAATATGGCACGTGTTTATTCTTGCGCCTGTCTTTACCTAACATGAATCCCCCCGGCAAACGCTCGCGTTAACCTAATGCCGTCAAAAAAAGTTCACTGTCGAAAAAAATCAATAATAAATCTGATAATTAAATAAATTAATACAAATTACTGTTGGGTGAATGATTTTCATTTTCATGAAATGTAAGGTTTTTGTAAAAAAATAGGCAACA
>JAATGH010000092.1 GCA_015654745.1 Enterobacterales bacterium | reverse complement strand
TCGTTTGCCGGCCTGTCGCGGGGATAAGGCGCTGTTTGCGGGTGATGCATCTGGTGTGGCAGCGGAGCGTGACGGGTCTACCGTGCCAAGGGGCGCTCTGGCGGGCAGGAAAACCATGCCCGCTTCGACCCCTACGGCACGCTCCCCGTCAGGTGGGGTTCGTTTGCCGGCCTGTCGCGTGGGGTTAGGCGGTGCCGCCGACGGTGAGGTTGTCGAGTTTTAAGGTGGGCTGGCCAACGCCGACCGGTACGCTTTGTCCCTCTTTGCCACAGATGCCGACACCTTTATCCAAAGCGAGATCGTTACCCACCATGGAAATTTTTTGCATGGCCTCAATGCCGGAGCCGATTAGCGTTGCACCTTTGACCGGCTTGGTGACCCGGCCGTTTTCAATCAGGTAGGCTTCGGAGGTGGAGAAGACGAATTTTCCCGAGGTGATATCGACCTGGCCGCCGCCAAAATTGGGTGCGTAAAGGCCGTATTCGACGCTGGCGATAATGTCCTCAGGGGTGGATTTGCCGGCCAGCATGTAGGTGTTGGTCATGCGCGGCATCGGTAGCGCGGCATAGGATTCCCGTCGTCCATTGCCGGTGGGCGGGACGCCCATTAGCCGGGCGTTGAGCTTGTCTTGCATGTAACCTTTGAGGATACCGTTTTCAATCAGCATATTGTACTGTCCCGGCACGCCTTCGTCGTCGACGGCCAGCGAGCCGCGCAAGCCGGCCAAAGTGCCGTCATCCACCACAGTGCATAGGGGGGAGGCCACCAATTGTCCCATTTGGCCGCTGAATACCGATGTGCCGCGCCGGTTAAAATCGCCTTCCAGGCCGTGGCCAACGGCTTCATGGAGCAGGACTCCCGGCCAACCGGCACCCAGCACCACCGGCATGGCGCCGGCCGGCGCCGCCACGGCGGAGAGGTTGACCAGCGCCATGCGCACCGCTTCCTTTGCCCAGCTATCGGCCCGGACTTCACCATCGACGGTTTCCAGGAAGAAATCGTAGCCGAAGCGGCCGCCGCCGCCGCTGCCGCCGCGCTCGCGCTTGCCATCCTGTTCCACCTGTACGCTGATGGACAGCCTGACCAGGGGTCGGATGTCGGCCGCCAGGGTGCCGTCGCTGGCGGCAATCAAGACTTGTTCATACACGCCGGACAGGCTGGCATTGACTTCCTGTACCCGTTTATCGGCGGCGCGGGCGACCTTATCCACCCGGTGCAATAGGGCTATTTTTTCTTCCCGCGGTAGGCTGTTGAGCGGATCGAGTTGGGAATACAATATCTTATAAGGTACTTCGCCAAGGGTATGCACCTGGCCATTGCCCTGTTCCTTGACGATGCTGCGCGCGGCGTTGACACTCAGCTGCATGGCATTGAGCGTGATTTGATCCGCGTAGGCAAACCCGGTTTTTTCGCCGCTGATCGCCCGTATGCCGACCCCCTGGTCAATGTTGTAGGAGCCGTCTTTGATGATGCCGTCTTCGATCACCCAGGATTCATGGTAGCTGGATTGAAAATAGAGATCGGCATAGTCGAGGCGTCGTTGCGTCAACTGGCCCAACAGTGAGAAGAGATCTTCGTGACTCAGGTTGTTGGCCGCGAGTAATTGCTCACTGACAAGTGTCAGACTCATAGTTTTTCACTCTTTTTTACGATGGATTGGCCAGCAACGGCTGGAATAATAAACCGCTAAACAATCGATACATTGTTTATAGACTGCGGCAATTCTCTTTCAACGTCAAATGCGTACTGCTTATTTGCCCTTGACGTTTGGCTGACGCGGCTGGCGCAGGACTTCTTCGATTTTCGGCTGATCCAGGCTACCGGTGATATGGTAGCGGATTACCGAAATTTTGTTCCATAGCGGCGCCAGGACCTTGCTGGCGGCGAACACCGCCGCCCCCACCACCGGATTGATGGCAAAGGCCGCGGCGACTCCGACGGTGGCGGAGATCTCCGGCGCAATAACCGCCTGCATATCGATCTGCTGGGCGTTGAAATCGACTTGGCCGTTCATGGCAATATCCGCTTCGAGGCCGTCCACCAGTAAATCATTGGTATGCAGCGTGCCGTTTTTAATCCAGGCGGCGCCTTTGATTGAGTCGAAATAAAAGCCTTTGCCGAAGGTATCCCGGAAATCGAACTGTAGTTTGCGCAATAGTGCGTCGAAGCTGACCAGCCTGAGCAACCTACCGGCCTGTCCGCTACTGATATCATCAATTTTTCCCTTACCGAGCGCGGAATGCAGCACGCCGTTCAGACTGGCGATGTCGGGATTCCAAGGGGTTGCCTGCCAATGCAGATCATAGTCCACGCTAAAGGGCGCTTCGCGCAGCGGGGTATCCATGCCGATGTAATCCGTCGCTTCGCCGATATTGTTGCCACTGAGTTTGCCTTTTACCGACGTCTGGTTTTGCCGACCGGTGCGTGACCAGTTGCCATCAAGCGTAAGGCGGGATTTGCCGGTATCCACCAAGCCATTGGTGAGTAACAGGGTATTTTTCTGTGGCGCGATATCCGCCTCGACCCGGCCAAGGTTTTGCCCCGACATCCAGCACGATTGGCAGCGGAACTGTAAGACGGGCCAATCGGTAAAGCCGGCGGATGGGGTGCCATCGTTGAACAAGGCATCCTGAACATTTTCACTCGCCGAATCCGTGGCCTGCTGCCCCATAGGATTATAATAAAGATAACGAAGATCGGCTCGCCATAGCCCCCTATCGGCAATAGACAGCTTGCCGTCGATCTCCCGTCCGCGGGCTTCGATACTGCTGCCGGACGGCGTGTTATTACGGGTAACGCTCAGATCGTGCCATTGTTGACCCCCCAGGGTTAATAGTGGCGTTTTCAGGGTCAGAATATCGGGGAAGCGGAAGCGGCTGACCACGGCTTTGCCCGTCGAACGGGACTGAGGGGTCATTAAGCCGAGCCATTGTTCACCGTCCAGGGCCGGTAGATCCAGGGTCAGGCTCTTACCCGACGGCAGCGGGGGCACCTTGGCCGCATCGCCGGCCCAGGCACCGCGCAGCAACGCTATCTGTTTGCCCAATGCCCATTCGCTGTTAAAGGCGTTATTTTTGCCGGTTCGGCCGCTCAGCGTGAATCCCGTTAGGCCCCCTTGGGCTTTTAGCGTCACCGGGAAAGCCTTTTCGCCCGGCTTATCTAAAGGCGCGGGTAAGTGACTACTTACATTTTTGAGATCGGCGGTGAGATCCATCTGGTAGGTGGTTTTACCGTTATCGGGCATGGATACGGCAATGTCGCTTTGCCAGACGGAGCGCCCCATCAAAGCCTTACCCATGGGCTCGGGCAAACCTGGTAAACGATCCATTGCCGTCTCGCCCTGCATAGCTACCTTGATATCAAAGCCTTGTGGCTGGTCAAGTGTGCTAAAACGCACTGACAGCGGCTGTCCTAACCACTGGCCGCTAAGTATATCGCTGTCCAGGTTGCCATTATGGTATCGGAATTGCCCGCTTAGCTCTTTTACGGTGACACCAATGGGTTTTATCAACAGGCTGTTTTTCGCCAGATCAACCTTACCCGATGCGGTAACCTGCTCTCCCGTCAAGGGGATGGATAGATGTAAGTCCCCACTAACATTTCCATCGATCTGGAGTTCTTCCAGCGTTTCACCGAGGGGTTTTCGCAACGGCGTATTGATAAAATAATCGCCGATGGCCTTGCCCGAACCGTTTACATTCGCATCCACCAGCAGCAATTCTTTTGAATAATCGGGTATGGCCGCCACAATATTACTGCCGGTGGCCTCCCCTAGCCGTGTCTGCGGCGCGTGCATGAACAGTCCGTCGTTAAGGAAATCGAGATCTATCGCCAGATCGGTCAGATGCGGCCACCCCGGTTAAAATTCGTAATCCGCGTGGCGCAACGGCACCAGCACTTCAAATTGTCCTTCATTATGTTTAAAGGGGAACAGTTCAGGATTGCCGGCAAAAACCAAGGTGGCGTTATCCACCGTCCCGCCTTTTAACGCGCCGGTGAGATAATTCACGAGGTGGGTGCCCATCAACGGCTCCGGGAAATATCGCCAAACCTGGGACGCGTCATAAAGTCGGATGCCCGATAAAACATCCAGCCATGGCGCGCCGTTTATCGGTTGATGGTAATAGAAACCGCCGGTGGCCCATAATGCGCTGGCGCGCAGATCTATATCCTTGCCACGCAGCTCCAGGCCACGATCGCCATTTTGCCAATCGAGCGTGGCGCGCGCGCGTTGCACTTCCAGCGGCGCACGGAACATATCCTTATAAGGCAGGGTGCTGTTATCCAGCGCCAGATTTAACCGGCCCGCGGCCAGCGAACCCGCCACCGAACCGGCAACGTGATTGACGCCTGGCAGCAGTTGCCATTGCTGCCAGCTGAGATCGCGCCAATTGCCCTGGAAACGAATCTGCTTCGGTTGGTTTAAGGGGATATCCAACGCCAGCGTGGATAACACGCCCTGAGGTTGTAAATCTTGCCAGCGCGCCCGCAGATTTGGCGTGATAAAGGAGATAAGCGGCATAAACGGTGAGAACTGCTGCAGTTGCAAATTCTTAGCCCGCAGATGGATTTCGCCGGTCCGATTTGGGGTAAACAGATGATCTTTTTCCGGCAGCCAAAACAGCGACAGCGATCCGGGCGCCCATGACGCGCCGTCGGTGGTCATATTGAGCGCCGGGACATCCAACTGCCAACCGTCGGCCTGTTGACTCAGGTGCAACGCCAGATTTGCCACGTTGAGGCGATGCTCCCGATCGCCATCTTGCCAGCTGGCCTCGCCCTGGCTTAATAACGTATCGCCGCGAACGATATCGCCATTATTGATGGTAAGCCATGCCGCCAGGCTGAATTCGGCTTTTTTCAAACCGGTTTGACTCTGCACCCATTGGCTTAGCCAGGGTTTAAGATTGATATTATCCGCTTGTAAATAGACCTTGCCGTTATTGAGCAGGCCGTTTTTGTCGTTAAGATCCAAACGCAGCTTAATTGCCCCCTGGGCCACATCCACATTGGACAGGCTAATCTGCCCCTCCGCCCGATGGCGCTGGTTGGTATTCAGCCAGGTTAGTTGAGGCATCGACAGCCTGGTGCGATCGCCGGAGGGCGTAAGGAACGACACTGCGCTGTCACGCAAGATAAAATGGTCGAATTGATATAAAAACAGGTCGGTGAGCTGATCGGATTTGATCGGGCTACCCTGATGATCGCTGCCGAGCAGGGTGGTGTTGAGATCGAGCTGGAGACGATAAAATGTCACATCGCGAAATTGCCAGCGCCAGCGCAGTAACGATTGCCAGACATCCAGCGCCACCGTGACGCGCTGGATGCGGAGTTGTTCGTCCGCCGTGGTGGATTCAAGGCCGCCAATATCAAGAGTCGGGCCAAATGACTGCCAGCTGCCGTGCAATTCCCTAACCTGGATGTTCAGGCCGGTGGACATGTTCAACGCCTGTACAATACGCGGGCGAAAATTATCCAAATAAGGCAAGGCCAGGCGTAGGCCGCTGACCGCTAACGCCACCAGGACAATCAGGGTTGCACACAGGGCCATCACTATCCCCGGCAGTCGCTTCACGCCTTTCTCCTTGCTTCCCG
>JAATGH010000397.1 GCA_015654745.1 Enterobacterales bacterium | reverse complement strand
TCCTCAACAACTGATCGCGCTGCTCCCGCTGTTGATCGTCGGATTGACGGTGGTGGTTGTGATGCTGTGCATTGCGTGGCGACGCAACCACTTTGTCAATGCCACCCTGACCGTTATCGGTCTTAACCTGGCTTTACTGTCGCTGTTTTTCGTCGGCCTGGACGGTGCCATGGATGTGACTCCGCTGATTCGGGTGGACGGCTACTCCATGTTTTATACCGGGCTGGTTTTGGCCGCCAGCCTGGCGACCAGCACCTTTGCTTATCCTTGGCTGGCCGGTTATCCGGGCAATCGCGATGAGTTCTATCTGCTGGTGTTGATCGCCGCCATGGGCGGTATTTTACTGGCGGGGGCCAATCATCTGGCCTCCATGTTCCTGGGTATTGAACTGATTTCCCTGCCGCTGTTTGGGTTGATAGGTTATGCCTACCGGCAAAAACGATCGCTGGAAGCCAGCTTGAAATACACGCTGTTGTCCGCCGCCGCCTCATCATTTCTGTTGTTTGGTATGGCGCTGATCTATGCCGATACCGGCAACCTGTCGTTTGTCGGCCTGGGAAACAGCCTCACTGATGCCATGTTGCGCCAGCCGCTGCTGCTGGCCGGTTTGGGTATGATGCTGGTGGGACTGGTGTTCAAACTCTCGCTGGTTCCTTTCCATCTGTGGACCCCCGATGTTTATCAGGGCGCGCCGGCACCTGTATCGACTTTTCTGGCCACCGCCAGCAAGATCGCGATTTTCGCCGTATTGATGCGTTTGTTCCTGTATACCCCGGTGGTCGATAGCCATGCGCTGCGCCTGGTCTTGGGGATTATCGCCTTCTGCTCCATTTTGTTCGGCAACCTGATGGCCATTGGACAGACCAATATCAAACGCCTGCTGGGTTACTCCTCCATTGCCCATTTAGGTTATCTGACGGTGGGGTTGATTGCGGTCCAGGCCCACCAGTTGGCCATGGAAGCGGTGGGAGTCTACCTGGCCGGGTATCTGTTCAGCAGTTTGGGCGCCTTTGGGGTCGTCAGCCTGATGTCCAGCCCTTACAGCGGTCCGGATGCCGACTCTTTGTATTCCTATCGGGGGCTGTTCTGGCATAAGCCGATTCTGTCGGCGGTGATGACGGTTATGATGCTGTCATTAGCCGGTATCCCCATGACCCTGGGTTTTATCGGTAAATTCTATATTATCGCCGCCGCCGTTGGCGCGCATTTATGGTGGCTGACCGGTACAGTGGTGCTCGGCAGCGCCATCGGCTTATACTATTATCTGCGGGTTATGGTCAGTCTTTATCTGAGCCCTCCGGAAAGGCTGCGTCGCGATACGCCAAGTAACTGGGCGCTGACCGCCGGCGGGGTGGTCGTACTGATCTCCTCGCTGCTGGTATTGCTGCTCGGTATCTATCCGCAGCCGCTGATTACGCTGGTGCGCCTGGCTCAGCCGCTGATGTAGCACGTATTTTATCGACTGAACCGCCGTCCGGCGGTTCAGTTTTTTTTACCGGGCAAGGTAAAACGCCGAGTTGTGATAATGCGACGCGCGTCGCCGGCGAAATAATTCTCGTTTAAAAATGCCTTTATTGATATCCGTCATTGTTTTTGTAGACCATTCGGTGATAATGCAAATAAATCTCATTGACGTTTGGCCTTGCTCTGATGTTCACTCCCGTTTTCAAATTCCTCATATACTGCGTTATCGGCTGGCTTAGTGTTTCATTTGCCTGGGCGGCGGATGACTATCAAACCTGGATTACCGATATCCAAGGCCGCCTGGATATCACCGCTCAGCTTTACCAGCAGCAGAAAAAAGACGAGGCGCGGCGTGAAGTGCAGATGGCCTACTTCGAAGTGTTTGAAAACCTGGAAGGACCCATTCGCATCAACACTTCGGCGCAAAAAAGCTACCAAATGGAGAGTGAGTTTGGCGAAATCCGCCAAATGATCAGCGACGGCAAACCCTTGCCGGCGGTGCAGGATAAAATTAATACCCTGAAAAACGATTTGAACAGCGTCTTGCCCGTTCTGACCGACGGCCATAAGCTGGTGGCCACCGCGCAAAATGGCGTGGATGGCAATGAAAAAATCGCCCTGTACTGGCAGCAAAAATTCAAGATTATCGACGACCTGCTGGCCACCGCCTTGACGCAATATCAGTCGGGGCAGTACGCCTCCGCCAGCCAAAGCGTTCAACAGGCCTATTTCGAGGGATTCAAAAATTCCGAAATGGAAATGTCGGTACGTAATAACCGATCCTCGCAGCAGGCGGCCGCCATCAATCAACAGTTCAGCGCCCTGGTGACCATGGCGACGCAGCCCAACCAGCTCAATGAGGTTGCCTATGCCGATACCAGTCTGCTGCAGGATATTGAGGATCTACTGCCGGGACTGCCCACCACTCGCCCCGAACAACCGATTACGGCGCCGGCCGCCGCCAACGCGCCCGCCTCCGCCGCGGCGGGTGGCGCCGCGCCCGACGCCAACTGGCGGCAGGTGAGCGCCGATGTCAATAATGCCGTCGCCGCCGCCATCGGCCAATACCGTGCCGGACAGGCCAAGGAAGGCATGATGGCGATTCAGGATGCTTACTTCGATCATTTCGAAGGTAGCGGGATGGAAAACAAGATCGGCTCGCGCGACGTGGCGTTCAAGACCGATCTGGAAGGCTATTTCACCCGGCTGGTCAGCCTGATGAAAGCCGGTGCGCCGGTGGCCCAAATACAGCAACAGGCGGATGCTCTGGCACAAGATCTGTCCAAAGCGGTGGGTATGCTGGGTCAGGGAGAGGAAAGCCGCTGGACGCTATTGATTTACAGCATGTTGATCATCGTGCGTGAGGGGATGGAGGCGTTGCTGATCGTCGCCGCCATCGTCGCCTATCTGGTCAAGAATAAGCACCAGGACAAGCTACCGGTGATTCGCCAATCGGTCTGGATCGCGTTGCTGGCAAGTTTGGTCACGGCCGGGCTGTTCCAATGGCTATTCGCCAATTCCGGCGCCAATCGCGAATTATTGGAAGGCGGCACCATGATGATCGCGGTGGTGACGTTGTTCTGTATGAGTTATTGGCTGCTGTCCAAGGTCGAGGCGCGGCAGTGGAAGGCGTATTTGGAAGGCAAGCTGACCCTATCGCTTACCAGCGGCTCCCTGGCCGGCCTGTGGTTCACCAGCTTTCTAGCGGTGTATCGCGAAGGGGCCGAAACCGTGCTGTTTTATGCCGCCCTGGTGGGGGATGCCACTAACGTGGGTGGTCATTTGGCGATTCTCGCCGGCTTTTTGATTGGCTGCGTTATTTTGCTGATGGCCTATATCCTGATGCGTTATACGGTGGTGAAACTGCCGCTCAAACCGTTCTTTATGTTCACCGGTGGTTTTATGTACCTGATGGCGTTTGTGTTTGCCGGCAGCGGAGTCCTGGAACTGATTGAAGGCAAATTATTTGAACCCACCTTGTTAAAGGGCGTCCCGCAAATCGGTTGGCTGGGTATTTACCCCTACGTTGAAACCTTGATTCCGCAAATTATTTTAGTACTGGCCGCGGTGCTTGCCCTTTGGGTTATGCACCGGCGTTCCGGTACCGCACTACCAAAACAGGAAGCGGTGTAAGAGCATTCCATAATATACCCAAATGTTTTTTGAGCCGCCGCCAACGATCGGCGGCCGGGAACATGATGGGTAACATGACATTTGATGATGACAGAGGATGACGTTGATGAAGATAAGTAACCAGCTGCTGGCTGCCGTGGTCGCCGCAGGCGCATTAAGCGCGTCCGGTGTTTTTGCCGCCGAACATCCGGCCGGCGAAGAGATTACCATGAACGGCATGCAAATCGCGGCGGTGTATTTGCAGCCGATTGAGATGGAGCCCCGCGGCATGGGACTGCCCGCCGTAAAATCGGATGTCCATTTGGAAGCGGATATTCACGCGGTGCAGGGCAATAAAAACGGGTTTGGCGCCGGTGAATGGATCCCCAATTTGACCATCAGTTACAGCCTGGTGAACACCGACACCGGCGACAAACAGGATGGTACCTTTATGGCGATGGTCGCCAGCGACGGCCCGCATTACGGCCAGAATGTAAAAATGATGGGCGTGGGCAACTATAAAGTCACTTTCCATATCGATCCGCCATCCAAAGCCGGCATGTACCGTCATACCGATGCGGAAACCGGCGTCGGCCCATGGTGGAAACCCTTTGATGCGACCTACAACTTTAAATACGTCGGTCTGAAATAATCCCGCCATGCCACGGTTGTCTGGCAACCGTGGCAGTTCCTTTTCCCGTCGCAGTGGCCGAGCGGACCACCGTATGATGAAGATTTACCGGTTCTGAGTAGGCGTCATGAATTATTTTTTCGTTACCGCATTACAAGCTTTCCTACCGGTGGCCTTGCTATGCGGATTGAACTGGGTGCGACGGCCCGCGCCGTCCGTCC
>JAATGH010000409.1 GCA_015654745.1 Enterobacterales bacterium | reverse complement strand
TGTCCGAATAACACCAATGAGGGTAGTAATAATGATGAAGCGCAATCTTCTTGCAGTGATAATTCCGGCCTTGTTGGCTGCAGGCGCGGCAAATGCAGCCGAAGTATATAATAAAGACGGTAACAAACTGGATCTGTACGGTAAAGCTGTCGGTCTGCACTACTTCTCCGATTCCGCCGATAATAGCTTTGGCGGCGACGGCGACAAGAGCTATGCCCGTCTTGGCTTCAAAGGTGAAACCAAAATCAATGACCAACTGACCGGTTACGGCCAGTGGGAATATAACTTCCAGGCGAACCACACTGAAGGCGGCACCGATGCACAAACCGGTAACAAGACCCGTCTGGGCTTTGCCGGCTTGAAATTCGCCAACTACGGTTCATTCGATTACGGCCGCAACTACGGCGTAGTGTATGACGCTCTGGGCTGGACCGATATGCTGCCGGAATTCGGTGGTGATACCGCTTACAGCGATAACTTCTTTGTTGGCCGTACCACCGGTGTGGCAACCTATCGTAACACCAACTTCTTTGGTCTGGTTGACGGTCTGGACTTCGCCCTGCAATACCAGGGTAAAAATGACCGTACCGATTACCAACGCGCTAATGGCGACGGTTACGGCGGTTCAGTTTCCTATGTTGCCCCGATTGGTCTGGGCATCGTAGGCGCTTACGCCTCATCTGACCGTACCAATGCGCAGAACGCTGTAGCAGTTGGCCAGGGTGACCGTGCCGAACAGTGGGCAACTTCCGTTAAATATGACGCCAACAATATCTACCTGGCTGCTACTTACGGCGAAACCCGCAATGCCACCGGCATTACCGCGCCAATCACCAATACCGTTACCGGTGTGACTACCGATGTTGCAGGTTTTGCCAACAAAACCCAAGACATTCTGTTGGTTGCCCAGTATCAGTTTGACTTCGGTCTGCGTCCGTCCATCGCTTACGGCCAGTCCAAAGCGAAAGACGTTGAAGGCGGCATCGGCGACGCTGATATCCTGAAATACTACGAAGTCGGCGCAACCTACTACTTCAACAAAAACATGTCCACCTATGTTGACTACATCATCAACCAAATGGATGATAACAACAAACTGGGCGCACCTACCGACGACACCGTCGCACTGGGCATAGTTTACCAGTTCTAAGTTAACGCGGTTTTACTTACAGGTTCATTCCCTGTTAAGTACAGACATGAAAGGCGGGGTATCTACCCCGCCTTTTTTATGCGTCATAAGCAAGAGTAATATCCCCTCGCCTTCCAGCGTTTTTTCTTGCAAACGGTTGGCAAACCGATCGTCTGGCGGTAACCTGATAGCACTCTGTGCTCACCGTTAGTTACCCTTTGGAATCCCCTAACATGTTTGAAAATATTCCGTTAGCCGCCGCCGATCCTATTCTTGGACTACTAGACATTTTCCGCGCCGATGACCGCCAGAACAAAATCAATTTAGGCATCGGGGTGTATAAGGATGAAACCGGCCGCACGCCGGTGTTAACCAGCGTAAAAAAGGCCGAGCAGTTCCTGTTGGAAAACGAAACCAGCAAAAATTATCTCGGCATTGATGGCTTGCCCGAATTCGCTCGCTGTACCCAGGCCCTGCTGTTTGGCGCCGACAGCGCGATCATCAGCGCTAAACGCGCGCGCACCGCCCAGACCCCCGGCGGCACCGGCGGTTTACGCGTCGCCGCTGATTTCCTGGCCAAAAATACCGGCACCAAACGGGTCTGGATCAGTAATCCCACCTGGCCAAATCATAAAAATATTTTTGCCGCCGTCGGCCTGGAAACCGCCGATTATGCTTATTACGACGCGGCGCAGCATACGTTGGACTTCGACGGCATGCTCAACAGCCTGCAGGACGCGCGGGAAGGCGACGTGGTGCTATTCCATGGCTGCTGCCATAATCCAACCGGCATCGATCCGACGGCCGCGCAGTGGCGCGCTCTGGCCGAATTATCGCGTAGTAAAGGCTGGTTGCCCTTGTTCGATTTTGCCTACCAGGGTTTTGCCCGGGGCTTGGAAGAGGATGCCGAGGGTTTGCGTATCTTCACCCAAAATCATGATGAAATGATTATCGCCAGTTCGTACTCGAAAAACTTTGGTCTTTATAATGAGCGAGTCGGTGCCTGTACGCTGGTGGCGGCGGATACGGCAACGGCCGATAAGGTCTTTAGCCAGTTAAAATCCTGTATTCGCGCCAACTACTCTAACCCGCCGGCCCATGGCGCCGCCATTGTGGCCACGATTTTGGGCAGTGAGGCGTTGAAAGCGCTTTGGGAACAGGAACTGACGGAAATGCGCCAACGTATCCAGCGTATGCGCCAGCTGTTTGTCTCGACGCTAAAGGAAAAAGGCGCCGAGCAGGATTTCAGCTTTATCAAGTAGCAAAACGGCATGTTCTCGTTTAGCGGCCTAACCAAAGAACAGGTACTGCGCCTGCGCGGTGAATTTGGGGTCTATGCCGTTAACTCCGGTCGGGTCAACGTCGCCGGCATGACGCCGGACAATATGGCCCAACTGTGTGAAGCCATCGTCGCGGTGCTTTAAGCCGCGGCCTGCCGACGCGGCAAATAAAAACGCCCGCCGGCAGGCACGTCCGCTATCTTAAGAAGGGATTGGTTTGGCGCTCATGGCCGAGGGTGGACATCGGCCCATGGCCGGGAATGAAATCAATATCATCTCCCAGAGGCAGCAGCTTGGTGCGGATCGCGTTAATCAAATCCTGGTGGTTGCCGCGCGGAAAGTCGCTGCGGCCCACGCCGCCGTAGAACAAAACGTCCCCCATCAAGATGATATGCGCCTGGCGGTTATAGAACACAATATGGCCTGGCGTATGGCCGGGACAGTGCAATATGGCGAAACGTTCCTCACCCACCGATACGGTATCACCCTCCTCCAGCCAGCGATCCGGCGTAAAGGGCTGACAATCGTCCAAACCGAACATCCTGCTTTGTTGCGGCAAGCTGGCCAGCAGAAACTCATCTTCCCGCTGCGGGCCCACGATCGGCACGCCATAATGTGCGGCAAGCTCAGCGGCCGCGCCGACATGATCCAAATGGCCATGGGTCAATAAAATCTGCGTGATTTTCACCGGGCGCTCCGCTACCGCCGCGATGAGTTTTGCCGCTTCACCGCCGGGATCCACCAGCGCCGCTTCACCAGTTTTATCACACCACACCAGGGTGCAGTTCTGACTAAAGGCGGTGACCGGAATAATGTGGTATTTCATAATGCTCCGTTAAAATCCAACGTAAAAAGTGCCAAACCCGCCGGCCAGTTGATACATCCTGGCCTAGGCGACATGCGCTTTTACCAGGTTCTTACCGGACCGGTATCAATATGTACAAAATTACTGCTGGGATAATATCCAACGCCGCCCATTCTCAGCTTAAGGGCCGCTTTGCGGATATTACTCAGTTGCATACCTTCGATATGAAAGTCCATCGCTTTGCCGAGCATATGATAGCTATGTTTCGCTACGCCCGAACTGCGTGCGCGCAGCTCGCTGTTGGTTTCATGTGAACGATAGCCGGAAACCAGCTGCACCGGTTTATTGGTACCCAACAGCACCTGCAGGCGATAGAGGTGATCAAACAAGCGCGGGTCGATCTTCGTCACCTTGTTTGCACGGTAGTCTCGAAAAAAGTGATTTAATCGCACCAGCTCTTCCGAATTATACCCTTTACCGCTGAAAAATTCGGCTTTTAACGACTCGCCGGTATTTAAATTATTGAGTGTAAGGATCCGCGGTCTGGGGGTGGAAAGCATGGCGAACGACGTTTGCGGCAACACGGCCAGGCCCAGGGTTGCACAACTCAATGTCAACAGCTTGCGGCGATGATGATTTATATGATCCATGGGTAAATAACCAATCGACATAAGAAGACTTATACCCATATGTCAAAATTTCAAATGACGGGTATAACGATTTGCACCATAGGTGCACCGTCGGGAACCATAACCGCAGTTATTGGCGCAGTCAACCCACCGATTGTCAAGCTAGGTCAAGGCGCGAAAAGAAGCGCGCCGGGCATAAATAGCCCGGCTGCAATTAATTCTCATTTCTTCATCGGCTTATTGCAGCAGCCGTCCCGCATTGGGTAGACTTCTGGCACCCAGTTTTATCGGGGAATCATAATTGTAAATATCTGTGCGAAACTGTGGTTTGCCGTCATCGGCCACCCAGGCCGTGAGATAAAACAGGTTTACCGGAATCCGATGGCGAATCGGCACATAAGTCGTATTGCCCTCTTTTAGCGTGGCGCTAACCCTGGTATCGCCCCAGCCGGCGTCTTGTAGCAGCATATTGGCCAAATCAGAGGCTTTATTGACCCGCACGCAGCCTGAACTCAGCGCCCGCATATCACTCGAGAACAGGTTGTGATTAGGCGTATCGTGCAGATAAATGGCATCCGAGCTGGGCATGTTGAATTTATAGCGCCCAAGTGCGTTATTGGCGCCGGGAGACTGCCGCAGGCGGAAAGGGAAATGGGTAGGGGAAATCATGCCCCAATCCAGCGTGGCGGGATCGACGGCCTCCGCCTCACTGCTCCAGCCCGATAAAACGACAAAACCATTACGCTGCAGGTAACCGGGATCGTGAATAGCCTTCGGAATGATGTCTTGGCGCACCAGGGAATCGGGTACATTCCACGGCGGGTTGAGCACCACGCTGCTGAGCGCGCTGCGCATCAGAGGGGTTTTCCGGCTCGGCCGGCCGACAATCACCCTGGATGCGAGCACTTCGGTACCTTGTTGATAATACACCAGGGAATAGTTCGGAATATTCACCTGAATGCCAGTATAGACCCGGTTGTTCAGTAATCGTAACCGCTGGATATTGAGCGCCAGCAACGTTACCCGCGTCTGCGGTGAAACATTGAGCCAGTCGCGGGTCTGACGACCGATAACCCCATCCGCGGTCAATCCCTGCCAGCTTTGGAAGCGTTTAACCGCCTCCACCAGTTCCGGCGCAAAAACCTTATCCTGGGGATCGACCGTGGCGATCACCGCCGGGTCGGATGTCGAGGGTAACGGCTTGAGCGAATCGGCGGCCGGGCTGACCACTACCGATTGCTGGGCGGCGCTCACCGGCGGGGTGGTCCGCACATCGGCCGGCGCACTGTCGGCGGTGGGCAATGGCGCGGCCTGCGCAGGGCTCAGCATTCCGCTGCGGCGCAGGATCTCGCGCAGCGCGGGAATATCGTCGCTAAGCTGCCCGGGACGCAAACTGTCCTTACCGGTAAGCTGCGGCCACGGATGCGTGTCCGTGAGCATGGTTTTCAACGCCTGGTGCATTTTAAGGTACTGTGGATGCTGTGGCTCCAGACCGGCAATAAACCGCAGAGTACTGCCATCATTGACCGCGTGTTGCCAATGTTCGACCGCCAGCGCCGGCGGCGGCGCCAGGCGGTAAGTGTTATTGCCATACAGCCAGGTTTCGCCATTTTGCTCAACGCCTGCGACAAACTGCAGGTAGCCCAGCATGGCATCCGATAGGATAATATCCCGACCCATCGCGCTTATCTGCGGGTTGGTTAACCACTGGGTCCAGGTAATAAACTGCGGCTGCACGCCCGAGAGGGCCAGCTCCGCCAACTGCTGTTGAAATTGTTCCACGGCGGCGCGATCCTGCCATAACGGTTGATTATGCCGGGCGGCATAAATCGCCGCCAGTTCACCCGCATAGTAAGGCTTGATGCCGGCAGGCAATACCGTCGACAGGGCGGCGCGGCTATGGCCCAGGGTCTTGGTATCGGGCAGGATCGGCGCCGTGGCCACCTGGGCCCGGGCGGCAATCAGTGGAATCAGGGTCGTTGCCAACAGGCAGCCGATAACCGTACGTCGCCATAACACAGAATTGGTCCGTAACATCCCTTGTCCCCTGTATACAGAATTGTTAATTATTATGGTGCTTTTCTTTACACTCGCCCAAGCCCTAGTATATAAGCAGAACGGCAAAACTGCGCTGTACAAATGAAGCTTATTGGTAAAGAAAAGTGCGAATTCACGGGCATGGACAAAATAGACCAAGATGGTCCGAGGGAAAACCGTATTAGGGGAATGTCACCAAGCCACTTTCGTTTACAAGGGATGCGTGATAGAGGTAAACCACACCCTCTGGCGGCGGCGGACATCTTGTCCACAGCCTGCCGCGGGGCGTTGGTCCAGGTTGGCCTATTCCATGGTTTCAGGCGCGGTCGCCGTCACGTGGACCGCAGGCATATCCGCGCCGAAGCCACGCAGGCCCACCACATGCACATGCTCCTGGTTATTGAACACCTTACGCACCAGTTTATAGGTCGTGCCCTTTTCCGGGCTGATATTTTCCGGCGCGGCGATAATCAGTTGCATTTGCAATCGGTCACAGAGTTCAAATAGCGTGGCGATGGATTTGGCATCCAGCCGCGCCGCCTCGTCGAGGAACAGCAGGCGGCAGGGCGAGATGTCCTTGCCGCGCAGACGGCTGGACTCCTCTTCCCAGCTTTGCACCACCATCACCAGGATCGACATGCCGGTACCGATGGCCTCGCCGGTGGACAACGCCCCGCTTTCGGCGCGCAGCCAACCGTCGGCGCCACGGTTGACCTCGACTTCCATTTCAAGGTAGTTACGGTAATCGAGCAATTCTTCACCGATCGTCTGCGGCGTGCGCTGACCCATATCAATTTGCGGGTTTAAACGCTGGTAGAGTTTCGCCAGCGCTTCTGAAAAGGTCAGGCGCGTACTGCTAAACAGATCCTGGTGCTGTTCCTGCTGTTCACCCAAGACGTCCAGCAAGGTCGCGTGGGCTTCCCGTACGTTCACATTCAGCCGCACGCTTTTGACCTGACCGAAGCTGACCGTTTGCAGTCCTTGGTTCAACATGCGGATACGGTTCTGCTCACGCTGAATGGTTTTGCGGATAATATTGGCCACGCTGCGCGAACTGATGGCCAGTTTTTGTTCGCGGGCGGTCAGCTCTTCCGTTAACCGGCTTAGCTCGATTTCCATCTGCTCGATGGCGTCAACCGGATCGTCGGTGCGGATAATATCCTGGCGGATACGCTCGCGCAGATGTTGATAGACCGCAATAAAGAACTGGATTTTGCGTTCCGGCCGCTTGGGATCTTCGGATAAACGCAGCACATCGCGCAAGTGTTCGTTATCCGCCACCGCCAGGCGCAGCGCCCCCAGGGCTTTATCTGACATGGAGCGTAAATCATCCGCTTCCATGTAAGCCAACTCGCGCCGGTGCAGTCGACGTTCGACCCCGTTATCCCTTACCAGACGCATCACGGCGCACCAGCCGGCTTTGGCGGTGACCACCTGTTCGCGCATCTGGTAATATTCCCGCTCGAGCTTATTAAGCTTCTTCTGTAAGGCGTCCATTTCCGTTTCACAGAAGGTCAGCTGCTTCTCGAGCTGATTGCGGCGGGTGCGATTTTGCCCTAGCGCGGAGTGCAGTTGATCCCGCCGCTCCTTTGCGCGGGCTTCAGCGTTTGCATCGGCCTGCACACCGATATCCTGCAGCTCCTGGGTCAGCTCCTGGTACATGTCGCGTTTGGCGTCATAGGCGCTTTTCAGCGAGGCCAGTACCTGATTAAGTTGGGTCAGCTGCGCCTGATGCTGACGCAACGCTTCCCGCGCGCGGCTGCGCTCGGTTTCCGCTTGTTCGAGCCGCTGGCGCAGTTTGTCATTAAGATCCGAATTTTCCGTCAACATCCCAGCGGAGTCGGAATAACTGAAATGGGCGCGCCGCTGGATGACCTCGGTCAGGGCGAAAGCCTGCTGTTTGGCTTGGCGCTGTGCCTGCTGCGCCTGCTGGTAATCCGCCTGCAGCTGCTCATGCTGTTCCGGGTCGTTTTGCAGTACCGCCGCCAAGGGTTCGAGCTGCTCTAGCGCGACGCGGTGTTGTTGCAAATAGCGCAACGCATCCTGAGCCTCTTCCCATTCCGCCCGCACGGTTTCGGCGCGATCCCCCAACTGGTCGTCACCCAAAAGGGAGATACGCGGTATCAGCCGGTTAAGCAAGCCCAGCGCTTCCCGCGCCTGATCATATTGCTGTTTTTGCTGCTGAGACTGGCCTTCATAGTCGCCCAACTGGCGTTCCAACTCGCCGCGCCGGCTGGTTAAACCGCGGATTTCCGCCTCGGGATCGTCTTCAAAGGCCACGGCCAGATGCGTGCCGACAAAACGGCCAAAAGCCTGATGCAGACGCTGAATTTTCTGTACATCAAACGATAAGGTGGCATAACGCTCGGCCAGCTCATCACGTTCGGCATTCAGACTCTCCAGGCGATTTTCCCGTGCCGCGCGACCAAATAACGGCACCGCGGGGAAGCGGGAATAACGCCACTGGCGATCGGCGACTTTGACCAGCACCGCCCGTTCCAACTCTTCGATGCCGAATACGCTATCATCGAAGGACTGCGGATCGCCCTCAATCAGATAAAGATCGTCCGGGCACTCGTCCAATCCATCAAGCTGATCGCGAATACGGGATAAATCGGGCACCACAATGGCATGGCGCGATGGGCCATACAGGGCGGAGAAATAAGGCGCGTCGTCAAAGGTAACGTCGTCGTAGATTTCCGACAGCAGCACGCCGCCAAAGCGTTCCGCCAGGGTTGCCAGCCTGAGATCCTCGCTGCCGCCCGGATGGCTCAACCGTTCTATCTGCTCTTCCAGGATGCGTTTGGCGCTCGCCACCTCGTCGCGTTCGACGGTGGTTTCACGTTCGCGTTCCAGCAGTTGTTGCATAACCTCGGTAACATGGGAACCGCTTTCAAGGACTTCCCCGCTCTGCTCGCCCAATAGGGTTAACGCATCCTGCGCGGACAGCCACGCCGGCGCGCGCTGCGTTAGCAACTGCAGCCGTTGCAGCAGTTGCTCCAGTTCCTGACGCAGCCCCATGCGCCGTTCGCCAGCTTCCGAGACGGTCACCGACAGGGAGTCGACCCGCGCCTCCAGCTCCTGCTGTGCCGTTTCCAACTGTTCCGGCTGATAGTCGGTACCGGCGCGTTTATTAAACTCGGTCAGCAGGCGCTGCGCTTCCTGCTGCTCGCGCAGGCGCTGTTCCAGTTCGTCGAGCTGGCTGCGCAAGGACTGCAGCCGATCGGCCTGATGCTGGCGCGACGCCGCGTCGCGCAGGAGGTCCCGCGCAATGTCCCATGATTC
The DNA here is from genome assembly GCA_015654745.1 of Enterobacterales bacterium. Taxonomy (GTDB): domain Bacteria; phylum Pseudomonadota; class Gammaproteobacteria; order Enterobacterales; family Enterobacteriaceae; genus Acerihabitans. The sequence goes on along the minus strand of JAATGH010000409.1, from coordinate 1,275 downwards.
GCCGCGGCCTACCGGCCCGGCGATTTGCGTGACCAGCCCATAAGCTTGTTCAAACTGGCTGTGCGCCGCTTGGGCCACGCTAAGTTTTTGCTCCAGTCCCAGCAACACATCGGTCACTTCCCGTTCGCGGGCCTGGAACAATGCCAATTCCTGTTCGGCGGCACCGGCGCTCAGCCCCGGTATCGCACAGAGTTCACGCGCGCGTTCCAATGCCTGCAACGCCTGTTGATATTGAATCGCCCGCGTTTGCTGTACATCAAGGGCCTGCTGATAATCCGCCAATTGGCTCTTGAGCTCGTCCACCTCCAGCTCGGCGGCTTCGGCACGCGCCTCGTTGTCCTGATGGATCTCGCTGGCTTCGGCCACAACCTCATTTTGTTCTTCCAGCCTAAAGGTCAACTCATCAATATCATCATGATAGCGGCTGATTTTTTCCTGCTGGCGCATGGCGGTTTGCACCAGGTTTAAATGATCGCTGGCCGCCTGATAATCGGTTTCCAGGTCCGATTCACTGGCGGTAACTTCCCCCAGCTCGCGGGCCATATCCACATGGCGGTACTGTTCAACCGCCAGTTGCTTACGACTGCCGAGCAGATCTCGGCGCAGGACCAGGGCCCGATCGAGATTGACGCGCCGTTCGTTGGCGTGCCGCATATAGTCGGCCGCCACATAGGACGTGGCTTCGGAAATAAGGTGTTTAAACAGATCGCGATCGGACTGGGTGACGCGAATGGCTTCCAGCGTCATGCGGTTTTCCCGCAGTGCTGCTTCCATATCCTGGAACGCCTTGCGCACGCCGCCATTTTCCGGCAGCAGATAGTCGCGCAGCGAACGCGTTATGGCGCTGGAGATACCGCCGTACAGTGATGCTTCGATGAGTCGGTAATATTTGCTGCGATCGGCCGCTGAGCGCAGCCGCCGGGGAATCACGCCCAGATCGAACATCAGGGAGTGGTAATCGGTAATCGAGTTGAAAACCTTGAACTGCACCCCTTCGTGTTCTTCCAATCGTTCCTTGAGCTCCTGCAGGCTCAACACCCGCGCCTGGCGCTCCCCTACCGTCTGGGTCAGAATCTCCGTAGGCTGAGTCGCGATGGGCAGACCCTGGATCATAAAGGGTTTGATATCCACCTTGCGATCGCGCCCGGCGATCTGCTGCAACCGAACCCCTACCAATACCCGCTGATGGCGGGAGTTCACCACATCCAGGGCGGCGTAACAGACCCCGGCGCGCAGCTTGCCATGCAGCCCCTTATCGCGGGAACCGCTGGTGGC
>JAATGH010000088.1 GCA_015654745.1 Enterobacterales bacterium | reverse complement strand
AGCGCATGATGCGCGATAAGCTGATTAACCACGCCATCCGGCAGGCTTACCAGGAGCAGTTGACCGACGGTCAACAGCCGGCGTTTGTGCTTTATCTGGACGTGGATCCGCATCAGGTCGATGTCAATGTTCATCCGGCGAAGCATGAGGTGCGCTTTCATCAGGCCCGCTTGGTGCATGACTTTATTTATCAGGCGATTATCGCCGTGCTGCAACAAAACGCCGCGCCGGCGTTGCCCCTCCCTGATGAAACGCCCTCCACCGTCCATTGGTCGCCTGAAAATCGTGTGGCGTCGGGTCGAAACTCTTTCAATGTCGATGCGCCGCCCGCGGCGGCGTCAACCATTCCGTCCGACGTGCCGTTGATGCCTTCCGCTCGCGAACCGGCGCCGTACGCCGATCGCCCGGCAGGCAAGGGTACGGCTGCTCCGGGTGAAATCCTTCGTCATCGGGCGCGTGAGCCGGCGGCCCCTTATCCGGCGGCGGCCGGCTATCAGAAAAAGACGGGTGAACTTTACCGCCAACTGGTGCAACCCGGTGCGCCAGCCGGAACGGCGCGGGCCACCGCCCGCCTCGTCGCCGAGCGGGCGACGGGTGACGAGCCCCAGAGTTTCGGCCGGGTATTGACAATCTATCCGCCATGCTACGCGCTGGTGGAATTTCGCCAACGGCTGGCACTGCTGTCATTACCCGTGGCCGAGCGCTACTTAAAACGCCGTCAGCTTACTCCTGAAGGCGTGCCTTTAAAGGCGCAGCCGCTGTTAATTCCACTGCGCATGAACCTAAAACCGCAGGAAGCGGACGCCTATCGCCGCTATCATGAAGAGTTAAACGCGCTAGGCATTCAGCTCGAGGTAAATCAGCGGCAGGCCACGTTAAATGGTGTACCTTTACCATTACGCCAACAAAATTTACAAAACTTGATTCCCGACCTGTTAGGCTATCTGTCGGGAATAAACGATCGTGTGCCTGATGAGAGTGTTCCTAAAAATAACGACAACGAGGATCTCGTGGACTGGCTAGCCCGCCATCTTTCCAGCGAACTGCGCGAATGGAATATTTCCCAGGCGATACAGGTGCTCGCGGAGCTAGAGCGCCTTTGTCCACAATGGGTGAAAAATCCTCCGGGAGAACTTTTGGTACTGCTTGATCTGGAGGCCGCCATCGAGGCTCTGAAACATGAATGATTCCGTGCTGCACCCACCGCGCCCGCCGGCACTGTTTTTGATGGGGCCCACCGCGTCGGGTAAAACCGCGTTGGCAATGGCGTTGCGCCAGCATCTCCCGGTGGAGATTATCAGCGTCGATTCGGCGCTGGTGTATCGGGGCATGGACATCGGAACGGCAAAACCCGGACCGGATGAATTGGCGCGGGCACCTCACCGGTTAATTGATATTAACGATCCCGCTCAAGCCTATTCGGCTGCTGATTTTAGCCGAGATGCGTTGGCGGCGATGGCGGAGATTACCGCCGGCGGGCGTGTGCCGTTATTGGTGGGAGGGACGATGCTCTATTTCAAGGCATTGCTGGAGGGGTTATCCCCCTTACCCCCGGCAAATTCTGAAATACGAAAACAGATTGCCCTTGAAGCAGAAGAGTCAGGCTGGGAGACCATGCACCGGCGGTTGCAAATAATAGATCCGGTATCTGCAACACGTATTCATCCTAATGATCCTCAGAGACTGTCCAGAGCACTGGAAGTTTTTTTTGTTTCAGGTAACACTCTAACTGAACTGACAAAAACATCCGGTGAGGCATTGCCTTATCAGGTTTATCAGTTTGCGATTGCGCCATCGAGTCGAGAGCGTTTGCATCAGCGTATTGAACAGCGCTTTCATCAGATGCTGGCGGCTGGTTTCGAGGAGGAAGCCAGAACGCTGTTCCTGCGGGGAGATTTACATAAGGATCTCCCGTCCATTCGTTGTGTTGGATATCGTCAGATGTGGTCATATTTATCTGGCGAAATTGATTATGATGAAATGGTTTTTCGCGGGATTTGCGCGACCCGCCAATTGGCCAAGCGGCAGATGACTTGGCTGCGCGGCTGGCCTTCGGTGCATTGGCTTGATAGCGAGGAGCCGGACTCGGCCTTAGATAAGGTATTACAGGTTGTTAGTGCATAGACCGGGTGATTGTGTACAATTGAAAAGTACTGAACGCATTTTTTTTTTAAATCGTTAATTTTAGAGCCACATGGTTCTTGTTACAAACAACAAGCACATAAGGAAAAGATAGAATGGCTAAGGGGCAATCTTTGCAAGATCCGTTCTTGAACGCATTGCGTCGGGAAAGGGTTCCGGTTTCTATT
>JAATGH010000485.1 GCA_015654745.1 Enterobacterales bacterium | reverse complement strand
CTAATATATTGTATTGATATGCCTTACGCCTATGAAATTGCCCGCTCGTTGGGTGTGGCGGTGATCGACGATATGCTTAAGGATATGGCCTCCCTGCTCAGGCTTAAGTTGAAATGGGAAGGGACGCTCTATGCCTTCGCCACCGGCCGCTTCGCGCTAATCATGGACGATGCCAATGCCCATCAGTCCCAAGTGCTGAACGAGCAGTTGTTGGGATTAAGCACCCACATCACTAGCCAGGTCAACATCGATATGAATATCTCGATGGGCTATGTCAGCTTCGCACCGGGCGAGCTTCCCCCCGCCGAAATATTACGCCGCGCGCTCAGCGCCCTGCATGACGCCATCGACCAGAAAATCAGGGCTCAGGTCTACGTGCCGGCAACGGATGAACGAAAAAAACAGGATTTTCGGCTACTTAATGATTTTTTCCCGTACCTTCACGGCAAACCCGGACTTTACCTCGTATTCCAGCCAAAGATTGCGGTTGAAAACGGTCGGGTTACCGGGGTGGAGGCCCTGATCCGGTGGCAACACGCGGCGCTGGGGAATATCGCCCCCGACCGGTTTATTCCGCTGCTGGAAAAAACCACCATGATGTCCCCTCTCACGGATTGGGTGATTAACGCGGCCCTGAGTCAGATTGAGTTGTGGTCGGCCCATGGAATCCATTTACCGATTTCCATTAACCTCAGCGCCAGCGATTTATCTCGTCCGGATTTCGCGGATTTACTCGAGCATAATATGCGGCTGCGTGGTCTGAAACCGGCGCAGCTGGGCGTTGAATGCCTGGAAACGGAGTGGATCTTACAAAGTGAGGAGGCGCTTAATGGCCTGGAGATGCTCAAATTACGTGGGTTTACTATCTCCCTGGACGATTTTGGCACCGGCTACAGTAATATTAGCTATCTGCGCAACATGCCAATGGACGTGATTAAGCTCGATCGCTCCTTGATCAAAACGCTGACCACCGACTTGGGCACCCAGATTATCGTCGGCCATGTCATCAGTATGCTTAAGGAGCTAGATTATACCGTGCTGGCCGAAGGCGTTGAGGATAGCGCGACGTTTCTGGCGCTGCGGGCGCTAGGCTGCGACGAAGTGCAGGGTTATTACCATTCTCCGCCGCTTACGCCGGACAAGCTGGAAATTTGGCTTAAAAGATACCAGCGTTACAACAACTTCATATTCTAAGAACGACCAGGCAACAGCGACATATCGATTTTGGCGATAACTTTGCGTAGCCGCGCGGGTTGTCCCAGCGTGGCCATAGGTCGATGCAGTTCCCCGGGGAAAATCAGCACGACGTCGCCGGGGGCCAAGCGGATCAGGCTTTCCGTCCCCATGCTTGGGCAAAACCCGATATCATGTTCGCTATCAAACTCTTGCGCGGCGGTTGTTGCTTGATCCCGGGTGGCCGCTCCGACGATTTCCTCCCCCTCCAGCACCAAGTGGACATCAATATAATGGCGGTGGAATTCTGGCCGCTGGTCGTTAAGCGGACGCGTGACGCCCTCGACCAACGTCATAAAAATCAGATCTCCCTCAATCTGGTACTTGCCGGGAGCAAGCGCGGCAAGGTCGAAAGCCTGAATACCCTGTAAAGCCCGGCGGATAGCCACGGGGTAGAATGGATTTGCGGCCCCATCGGCCAAGGTATCAATAATCATTGTGGCATCCTTAAATGGCTACTGAGGTGGGAAAACACATTGCCCCACCCGGTGTGTTCCTGGTAATTCATTTTCGGTGTCAGCGACTTACACCGCCACCAGCATGCCGCCGTCCACAAACAGCAAATGGCCGTTGATAAAATCCGATGCGCTGGAGGATAAAAACACCGCCGAGCCGATCAATTCCTGCGGATCGCCCCAGCGGGCCGCCGGCGTGCGTTTGCATAACCATTCGGTAAAGTCCCGATCGTCCACCAGCGCTTGGGTCATCGCAGTTTTGAAATAACCGGGCGCAATGCCGTTGACCTGAATATTATACCGAGCCAGCTCAACGCACATGCCGCGCGTTAGCATTTTTACCGCCCCTTTGGCCGCGGCATAAGGCGTGATGGTATCCCGTCCCAGCTCACTCTGCATCGAACAGATATTGACGATTTTGCCCCTTTGACGCACCAGCATGCGGCGCGCTACCGCCTGGGAAACCAGAAATACCGCGGTTTGATTGACCGCGATAATGTCATCCCAATCCTTAACCGGAAACTCGGTAAAGGGATGGCGGCGCTGTATACCGGCATTGTTGAACAACACATCAATTGGCCCGATTTCCCGCTCAATACGTTCCACCGCGGCCTCAACCGCCGTGGCATCGGTTACGTTAAAGGCTGCCGCGTGAGCAATATAACCGGCATCACGTAATCTTATCACGGCGTTTTCTGCTCGCTCCTGGGTAATATCATTAATAATGATTTCAGCTCCATACTCCGCCAAGCCTTGTGCCATCAAAAAACCAATTCCCTGACCTGAACCGGTAATTAAAATTCTTTTTTTGTCCAAATCAAATAAATTTCGCATAGCGTAATCCTGTTAATAAATGAGTTTTAGATCATTGAAAATGAATAACACGCAGGAATAAACATGCGCAGAAATCCTTACGGCATAATAATGAATTTACGGGCAAGAAATACCAAAATAAAAAAACACACCGCCCGCGACATTTCATATTCAAACGCCGTAATACTTAAAAAGGTCGTAACGCTTAAAAAGCGAATTTAGATCAAGAAAAACACATCGTCTGCGGCCTGAGCTGTATAACACCGGTTTTGACGAGTGGAAACTGTGATCAATATCACTCTATTTCGTGTTACGCGCACCTGTTACCCTTAGTGTGATCTGCCGCGGAAAAGCAGGGCATAGGGCGATTCAGTGCTCGCTTGCCATCTTCCCGCTTCAGGGTCATTGGTTTAACCAATATGCCCACAACCGTTCCTTTTAGCCTATGCTCGGGGCATAATCATGGCATTGGATGAAATTAAGGCAGCGGATAACGGCAGATGAAAAAACAACGCATCACATTACATGATATTGCCGAGCTCGCCGGAGTCACCAAAATGACCGTCAGCCGCTACCTGCGCACCCCGGAAAAGGTACGGCCGGAAACCGCCGCCAGCATTGCCCAGGTGATGGCGGAGGTTAACTACCAGTCCGACCCGGACGACCGCGCCATCGCCGGAAACGCGCTACAACGCATAGGCGTTCTGATACCTTCGTTTAATAATCAGATATTTGCGGACCTGTTGGCGGGTATTGAATCGGTGACCACCCGGCAAGGATTTCAGACGTTGGTGGTAAACTATGATTACGATCGTCTGCGAGAAGAAGAACAGATCGCCACTATACTCGCGTTTAATATCAAAGCGCTGATTCTGACTGAATCCACGCATACGCTGCGGGCGGAAAAATATCTCAACGCCGCGGCGATTCCCATTGCCGAAGTGATGGATATTACCGGCAACAGCGGGCGCGTCAGCGTCGGGTTCGATAATTTCCATGCTTGTTTTGATATGACCAACATGATGATCGCCAGTGGCAAACGGCGCATTGTCTATTTTGGCTCAATGTCTGATGCCCGCGATCGGAAACGGTTCGAGGGTTATCAACAGGCCATGATCGACGCCGGCCTGGTGGCCCGGCATATCGTCCCCAATAAGGTGTCGTCGGTATCGGTGGG
>JAATGH010000184.1 GCA_015654745.1 Enterobacterales bacterium | reverse complement strand
GACAGGCCGGTATTCTAACCGACTGAACTACCACACCGCACATGTGCTTTGTCGGGAAAGCGAGGCGAATAGTACGGTTAGCACCGTACTGCGTCAATGCTTTTCACGTCTGATCATTTCGTTTGGCGATAATTTCGGCATTACGTTGTTAAAACCAGCTGGACCGATGATTTCAATGGGGTTGAGCGACATCTTCCGGGTGCCACAAACAGCTTCCGCCTTTTTTCTTAACCAGGGCGAGACGGGATTCATGCGCCGCCAGCTCTTCGTCGTTGGCATAGACCACCTTAAGTTTGGTTTGTGCCCGCACCACCCGCTGGATGCTTTCCCCCCCGTCCGCGTTGCGCTTGCCGCTCTCGCCCTCCATGGAAAAACGCATCGACGTTTGGCCGCCGGTCATGGCCAGATAGACCTCAGCCAAGATTTCGGAGTCGAGTAACGCGCCGTGTAAGGTACGTTTGGTATTATCTATAAGGTAACGATCGCACAACGCGTCCAGGCTGTTGCGTTTGCCGGGAAATAATTTGCGCGCCAGCAATAGGCTATCGGTCACCTTGCAAAATGTCTCGGTTTTACCGATGTCCAGGCTGAGCTTGCCGAACTCGTAGTCCATAAATCCGATATCAAACGGCGCATTATGGATCACCAGCTCTCCGCCGCGGATAAAGTCGAGGAACTCATCGGCAACCTGGCCGAAAGTAGGCTTATCCGCGAGAAATTCGTCACTGATACCATGGATATTATAGGCTTCGGGGTCGATCAGCCGATCCGGTTTTAGGTAAACATGGAAGTGTCGCCCGGTAAGCCGTCGATTCACAACTTCGACCGCGCCGATCTCGATAATCTTGTGGCCTTCGTAATGAACCCCCAGTTTGTTCATACCGGTGGTTTCAGTATCCAGAACAATCTGCCGCGTAATTTCAGTGTCCGTTGCGTTCATTTATGTCAGACTTGTTTTTTTAACATGAAGGGTAGTCTACCAGAGATGCAGAAACAGGTAGAAATTTTCACCGATGGATCTTGCCTGGGTAATCCAGGTCCGGGTGGTTACGGTGCCATACTGCGCTATAAGCAACATGAACGGATTTTCAGCGCCGGCTATCGGCTTACCACCAACAACCGTATGGAGCTAATGGCGGCCATTGTAGCCTTGGAAGCGCTTAAAGATCCCTGCGAAGTGGTGATCAGTACCGACAGCCAATACGTTCGACAGGGTATCACTCAATGGATCCACAACTGGAAGAAACGCGGCTGGAAAACGGCTGAGAAAAAACCGGTGAAAAACGTCGATCTTTGGCAACGACTGGATTTGGCGATCCAAACCCACGTGTTGCGCTGGGATTGGGTGAAGGGGCATGCGGGCCATCCGGAAAACGAACGCTGCGACGAATTGGCCCGGAGCGCGGCGGGTAATCCGTCACTCGACGATATCGGTTATCGGCCCGAAAAGTAACGATCGCGTCAGCTGTTGCGGCTGGCCGCTCCTACCGTGCGACGCACCGAGGCCTTGAGAGATTTGCTCTTTAAGGGATTGAGCGTCAGGGGAAAGGTGCGCTTACGCGCGACTATCACACTCAAACAACCGATGGCGGGCAGGTGTTCGTTAAGCAGGCGCCCTCCTCGCCGGCGCCATGGCAACACCTGGAAACGCGCGCGATGCATCACTTCAAAATTGAGTATGCCCAGCCAGTCCAACAGGCGCATCTGTGTATACATACGGCTGCGGTAGGGTTGCCGGCACTGCAAAATGGGGCACAATTTTCCCAGGCCCAATAAACTCACCGGGTTAAAGGTCGTGATAATTACCCAGCCGTCGTCAATGAGAACCCGATCCACCTCCCGCAGCAGCCGATGCGGATCTGAGGTGTATGACAGGGTATGAGCCAACAGGCAGGCATCGGTGGATTTATTGGCAAAGGGGAGCTGAAAGGGATCGGCGATAACGTTCAGCTTTTCACCCTGAATGCCGACGTTGACCTGATGAGAAATCACGCAGCCGCTGGTATCGATATCCGCGCTAAGCGCACCGATCTTCAATAAATGAAAGCCAAACAATTTAGGCCACCATGGCAGCAGATTAGCGTTTAACGCCTGGCGATAGTTATCCCCATATGGAAGGTCGTCCCATGCGGTTGGCGCGATGATAGGCTGTGTTATTTGCGCTGGTTTCATGATTGACTATCTTCTTAGTGCCACAATTAAATTAACGGAGCTGAACGATGAATCTTATCAGTATTCCCGCCCTGCGGGATAATTACATTTGGCTTTTGCAAAACGACCGGCAGGAATGCATCATCGTGGATCCTGGCGAATCCGCCCCGGTCTTTGCCGCACTGGCTGAACGGCGACTGATGCCAAAAGCCATATTGCTGACCCATCATCACCATGATCATGTCGATGGCGTCCCCGATCTGCTCAACCGTTTCGACCTGCCGGTGTACGGCCCCCAGGAGACTGCCGATAAGGGTGCCGACCATATTGTCGGCGATGGGGAGAGCATAAATGTGCTTGATTTGACGTTTTTGGTCATGTCTTTGCCCGGTCATACCCTAGGACATATCGGATTTTATAGCGCACCCTATCTATTTTGTGGCGACACGGTATTTTCAGCCGGCTGCGGGCGTCTTTTTGAAGGAACACCTAAGCAGATGTATGATTCTTTTCAAAAGGTTAGGCAACTTTCACCGGATACGCTACTTTGCTGTGCCCATGAGTATACTTTAGCCAATCTGGCCTTTGCCAGGTCCATATTGCCGCAATATGAGGAGATCGCCGCTTATGAGCGTAAAATTAAGCAGTTACGCGCAAAAAACCAGGCCAGCGTGCCCACAACGCTACGTTTAGAGGCCAAAATTAACTTATTTTTACGTTGCCATGACATTGATTTACAAAACAAATTAGACCCACATCATACCCTACATGAGGAATGGCGTATTTTCGCCTTATTACGGGAGAAGAAGGATCACTTCTAAAGGTTTTAGTTGTAATGTCGAGCCGTTCAAAGTATTATTGCCTGTCTTTTAAGCAACTATTGACATACAGATGAAGACTCATGCGATCCTTATCGCCTCGGTCTTGCTAGTGGGTTGCCAGTCGTCCAAGCAGGACGATTCTCCACCCGAACAGCATGCACAGAGTGTTTCTTCGGCAGGTCAAGGTGAAGCAGGAAAGTACGCAGACGGCCGAGCGACCTCGGCGCGATGGTTGGATGATCCAGGCCTCGCGCAGCCCGATTTGTGGAACTTCATTAGCGACGAGCTGAAGATGCAGATACCGGATAACGCCCGGATCCGCGAACAAAAAAAGCGTTATTTACGTAACAAGAGCTATCTCCACGATGTAACATTACGGGCAGAGCCGTACATGTACTGGATAGTCGAGCAGATAAAGCAACGCAAAATGCCGATGGAACTGGTACTGCTACCCATAGTGGAGAGCGCTTTTGACCCTAAGGCAACATCCGCCTCTAACGCGGCTGGCCTTTGGCAGATTGTGCCGACAACAGGTAGGAATTATGGTTTAAAGCAAAATCAGTGGTATGACGGCCGACGTGATGTGGTTGCATCCACCACCGCCGCACTTGATATGATGCAGCGTCTTAACCGCATGTTCGACGGCGATTGGTTGTTGACCATCGCAGCTTACAATAGCGGCGAAGGGCGTATCATGCAGGCAATAAAGACCAATAAAGCCAAGGGTAAACCTACTGACTTTTGGGCTTTGGCATTGCCGCGTGAAACAACGATCTACGTCCCCAAGATGTTGGCGTTGAGCAATATTATCAAGAATAGTAAACAATATGGCGTTGTGTTGCCCAAAAGCAATGACGACCATGCATTGGCGCGAGTGGAAGTGGGTCAGCAGATCGGCCTAACCCAGGCGGCGGAAATGTCGGGGTTATCGTTAACCAAGTTGAAAAGCTATAACACTGGCTATAAACGCGACGTTACCGCACCTAATGGGCCTCATTACATAATGTTGCCTAAGGTCCATGCATCGCAGCTCAGGGATTCCCTGGCCGTTGGTGATATAGCCGCGGTCCAGTCGACGCAGCTTTCGGACGCCACGGCAAGCGGTGCTGGTTATAAGGTTCGTGCCGGCGATACGGTATCAAGCATCGCCAAGCGTCTGAACCTCAAGTCCAGCGACCTGTTGAAGTGGAACAATCTCCATACCGGCAGCAGCCTAAAAATCGGGCAAACGCTGCAGGTGGCGAATAACGGCGGTAGCATCACCTATCAAGTCCGTAAGGGTGATTCGCTGGCCAGTATCGCCAAACGACACAACGTTGATATACGTGACGTTATGCGCTGGAACGGCGCGTTGGATAACGCCAGCACGCTGCAACCCGGTCTTAAGCTAACGCTCTTTATTAACGGCAAAGCTACCGATTCTTGAATCATCGTAGCCTGGCATAAAAAAAACAAGCACTTTGGTGCTTGTTTTTTTTCGCCCAGAGCTTTCCCGCTGACTAGACCGGAGCGATACCGACAATCTGGGGTTCAGGTACCGATGTATCAGTGCGCTGATGGGGTTCGAACTCAACCAGAAGCGGATTATGATCTGACGCTTGGGTAACGAGCACCGATGCTTCGGTCACATTAAGCCCACGGTAGAACACAAAATCCAATGGTCGGCCAAATGCGCGGCGCCGCTGGTCATCAAGAAATTTCACTTCCCGCAGTGTCATACGATCGGCAAACCGGTAGAGTGCGGTAATCCGCTGCCGGCTCCAGGCATTAAAGTCACCCGCCATGATCACCGGCCCTTGGTGATTTAAAATTTGTTCGCCGATGGGTCCCAGCTGCTTGCTATAAACATCCACCCCCAGGCTAAAATT
>JAATGH010000221.1 GCA_015654745.1 Enterobacterales bacterium | reverse complement strand
CGAACATGGGTGAAAAATAATTATTCTCACTATCAATGTTTTGCACCAGCCCGATGACGTCCGCCTCAAAAGCGCTCGAGAGCAACGCACTGTAAAAATGCCGGTTTTCAATATATTCACCCGGACTATCAATCGCGTTGGATAAATAAATCAGTGACTGCGTTTTGCGATACTCTAGCGGTTCGCCGCGCAGGCACTGTAGTAGGGTGGTTTTGCCACCCTGGCTGGGCCCTAACAGCATCAGTCGTTTCATCGTCAGGTTCGCGTCAGTGTGCATGGGGTAAACTTCATTATTTCCCCCAAGGTATAGAGCACCTGTTTTAAAGCGTACTCCACCGAAGAAACATCCCCACAAATAATGACCGCCCCGGTAAAACGGTCAATAAAACCAATTTTTATCGCCCCTGATTTAGTGGCAATATCGCTCGCGATAATAGACGCCTCGCTTGGCGTAATCGTGAGAATGCCAATAGCATTGTCATCTTCATTAAGACCAAGCTTTTTGTAGATATCCTTATTTGGATTGGCAATTAAGTGCGCGAGGGTAATTTGTTTGCCCGGGACATATTCTTGAATCACCCGCTCGGTTTTAACATCATTACTCATATCGACCTGCTCAAGGGTTAATTAATTGCATGGAGTATGTTCTCGATATCGTCTGCCTGTGCCAAACGAGGATTCGTCACAAGCGTTGAATCAAGCAAGGCGGTGCGTATCATCGCCGGCATGACCTGGCGAATCCGTTCGGCGCCTAGATGAAGCTGTGATAGCGAAGCCGGAATACCGATTTCACGCTTGAGTTGCCCGATATGGTTTAATAATTGATTCAGGGCGGCGCGATCGTCATTTTGCTGCGCCGCCATGCCACATAGCCTGGCCAGACGGGCATAACGCTTCACCGCCCGCGGTTCTTGGCTATTAAACCGGATCACCTCGACGAGCAGTAATGCATTCGCCAAGCCGTGCGGGACATGCAACTGACCGCCTAACTGATGGGCAATCGCATGGGTTAATCCTAAGCCGGCCTGGCTAAACGCCATACCAGCCAGGGTTGATGCGTTGTGCATTTTTTCACGGGCATGCAGGCAGTCCCCTTTAGCACAGGCGGTCGGTAGGTAGTGAAAGACCAACTGCGTTGCTTTTTCCGCCAACGCGTCGCTGAAGTCGCCGGCGTTGATGGAGACATAGGCTTCCACCGCGTGGGTCAATACGTCCATGCCGGTATTCGCCGTGACGGCGGCGGGCACCGAGACCACCAATTGAGGGTCTAGCAGGGCAATATCGGGGAAAATGGTATCGTCAAACAGTGGATATTTGATGCCTAGCGCGGGATCGCTGATAACGCTTGCGCTGGAGACTTCCGTGCAGGTACCGCTGGTGGTGGGAATGGCGATAAATGTCTCGATACGAATACCAAGCTTACGGCCGAAAAACACCATGGCTTTGGCCGCGTCGATGGCTGAACCGCCGCCAAAACCGATGACCACCTGCGGACGGATCTCCTGTAGGCGTTGAATACCCGCCACTACCGTGGTAATGGGGGGATCCGGCATAATATCGCTGAATAGGCTGACCCGCTCGGTATCCAAATGTTCAAGCAGGCGCGCTATGGCGCCACCTTTTACCAGGAAACCGTCGCAGACTACCCAGACATTTCGGTCACGGTAGCGCTCTAATTGTTCAAGACAGTCAGTGCCGCTATACACGCGGGTTGGAATCACAAAACGGTTCATCGTCCTTCCCTTTATTAACGGTAATAATTTACGTAACTGCTTAACGGATGGAAAACGCGTTGGCCAACACACACCGGCGGTGCCGGGCAAAGGTGCGTGCCGAGGTTGTGCCCTCGCCGGTAGGGGTGGCGATGGTAAAGGTGGCAAAGCCTTCCGCGCCCACGCCGATGCCGGCATAAGACGGACCATTTTTGACAAAAATTGAGGTTTGCAGTCGTTGGGCGGCCTGGTTGAGTCGCGAGACATTTTGCGAGTGCATGGTGGCGGTATGATGCAAACCCCCTTCAACCTTCAATGCCAACGCGAGGCCGGTGTCGTAATCCGGCACCCGCACCACCGGTAATATCGGCATCAATTGTTCTACCGTGACCAGCTGATCGTCCGCCGACACTTCCATTATCAGCAGCCGCGGCTCACGATCCGGCGTCGGCAATCCGGCCGCCTTCAATAAGGCCAACGGGCTTTTGCCAACCAGCACTTTATTGGCATGGCCGTCAATAATCGCCACCTTGCGTAATTTGTCGATATTCTCCGCGCCGCTTACCAGCAGGGCGCCGCATTTTTGCATTTCCGCCAGCAGCGCGGAGGCGACGCTTTCGACCACGATCAGGCTCTTTTCGGCGGTACAGGGCAGGTTATAGTCAAAGGACGCGCCGCTGACGATATCCTGAGCAGCTTTATCCAGCACCGCGGTTTCATCCACCAGGCTCGGTGGGTTGCCGGCGCCGGCGCCGATGGTTTTTTTGCCGCTTTTCAGCCCCATATTGACGATGGCGGGACCACCGGTGATCGCCAGCAGCGCAATCAGAGGATGTTGCATCATCTGTTGGGTCGATTCGAAGCTCGGTTCGCGCAGGCAGGTGACCAGGTTGTGGATACCGCACGCGGTAAACGCAATGGATTCAATTTTTTCAACTAACCATAAAGAGACATCTTTAGCGCCGGGATGGGGACTGAAAAATACCGTGTTGCCGGCGGCAAGCATGCTGATACAATTATTTATGATGGTTTCCGTGGGGTTGGTGCTCGGTGCGACCGACCCGATAACGCCAAAGGGTGAATATTCGAACAAAACCATGCCTTCGTCACCGGTTAGCGCTTCGGTAATCAGATCTTCCACGCCGGGCGTTTTTTCCAATGCGACGCGGTTTTTCAAATATTTATCTTCCGCATTTCCCATGCCTGTTTCCTTGGCGCCGCGTTCGGCCAACTCCCTTAGGTGAGGGATCAGTTCATGGCGGATGGCGGCGATCACCGTTTTTCTGACTTTAAGCGGTGATTGCTGATAGGTCAGGAATGCCGTATGGGCAGCCTCAATGGCTTGATCAACCTGATCAAACAGTGCCGAGGTGGTGTTTTCACGACGGGCAGGTTCAAGTTTTTCACTCAAAATGGTTCGGATCAGCGATTCCAGTTCATTACTATTCATTACTCTTTCCCCACATGACATTGTGTAATAGCCCGTTGGGCGATTTGCCGATCTTGGGTAACGGATCCGCCGCTGATGCCCAGCCCGCCGATCAAAAGGCCGGCACGATAGAGCGGATACCCACCACCGAAGGTGACAATCTTGCCGCCCATTGCGGCTTCCAGTTGATAGAGTTCGGCTCCAGGTTGGACCGCTGGGCCAAGATCGTGTGTGGCGGTTTTCAACGCCACGGCGCTAAACGCCTTTTTCGGCGCCAACTCCAGAGATACCAACAGCGCGTCCGGCATTCGATAGGTCATCACCGGGTTGCCGTGACGATCGACGATGGCCATGACCACCGGTATCGCCAGTTCACGTGCCGCGTCCAGCGCCGCTCTCATCAGGCTGTGTACCAAATGGAAATCCAGAAGATCCTCTGCTGGATGTGGTGTTAACGCAGCGGCTGCTTCTTTAGTTGAATCCATCGTGTCCTCCGTTCGGTGTGACGTCGATTGCCCCCGGTAGCGCTTGACCACCTCTCTTACCACTTCCTCGATTGTGGCCAGGCGATCTTCAACGCGCGCCAGGGCATACAAACAATCCGACAATCGGTTTAGATAACGCAATACTTCACCCCGCAGCGGCTGCTCCTCGGCCAATTGAACCACCAGGCGTTCCGCGCGTCGCGCGACGGTACGCGCCAGATGGAGTTGGCTGCCGACGACGCTGTCTCCGGGCAGGACAAAGCCGGTCACCGGCGGCAATACGGCCATGCAGCGGTCAATTGCGTGTTCCAGATTGGCAATGTGGCTTTCGTCGATGCGTTGAATCTTCACCTCGCTTGATGACGGCCGATCGTCGGCAAGCTCGGCGCCGAGCCAGAACAGCTGGCGCTGAATCTCGAGCAGCAATTGATGATTAAGCGGATCCCGTACCTGATGGGTGGCCACCGCCAGGCAGGCATTCAGCTCGTCCACCGTACCGTAGGCCTCGACCCGTGGGTGGTACTTTTTAATCCGTTGCCCACCGACAAGCGAAGTCGTGCCGCGATCGCCGGTTTTGGTATAAATACTCATAACCGCTCCTTAATTCAGTCCGCTTAAGGCTCAAAACTGTCGATAATGCCGACAATGGCCAGGTCAATGGCCTGGTTGGGCTCCGGGAAAACCCAGCGTGCCGATGCGCCCCGGGCCAATAGGACGATTTCACCTTCTCCCGCGCCAACCGAATCAACGGCTACTTCCTGCTGCGAAATGCCGCTGGGTGCGGAGCCGTCAATATTGACCGGTTCGACCACCATCAATTTTTTACCCAGCAGAGAGGGCACCTTTTGCGTCGAGACTACTGAACCGATTACGCGAGCCAGTTGCATGTGTTACTCCTGCCTGTAGAGTTGAAGGCGACGTTGGATGATTTCATCTCGGGCCAACGCGGTAAGGCACACCCGATGCGCCAGGACCAGATAACCCGCCGAAAGCGGCCTGATATCGGCATAACCGACCACCGCGCGTGCCAGCAGATGGACCGGGCGGCGATCCCGTGTGCAAAATTCCACCGGTAGCCGCAGCAAACCGGCAATGGGCAATAGGCCGAAACAGGAATACTCTATTTCCAGTAGCACCCGCATACCGTCGCGCCAAGCTTGCCGCAGCAGGTCAAAGGTGGGACTGTCTTCACTGGCGTCGCCCAATCGACGTAAAAAAGCCGGTGTGGTTTGCGTCACCCGCAACGTCGCGTGATGCAGGGCGGCATCCTGGGGCCAAGCGCTCGCCAGCGCCCCCTGGCTAAGAACCAATTCGGCCTGTTGGCGCTGTTGTAGGCGCATGATGACCATGGCCACGCACTCGGCAATCCAACGTTCCTGCATCAGTTCTCCCTCCATGCTTAGCGCCCCATTAATATTGCAGTGGCGCCCTGAACACCGGCATCCGCCGCATTGGCTTCGTCGGTATCAATGTGCATTTCCAAGCGCATGTGCTCACCGACCCGAACCGCCACGTCATCAAAAATCAGTTTGCGACCGGTGCCGTGCAGGGCGACCGTCACCCGATCGCCTTGTTTGACCCCAAAGAGCAGTGAATCCAGCGGCGACATGTGAATATGCCGTTGCGCCACAATCACACCATGCGGCAGCGATAATTCGCCGGACGCGCTAACCAGCCGAATGCCGGGCGTGTTGTCCAGGTTGCCGGACAGACGCAGCGGCGCGTCAATTCCTAATAATCGGGCGTCGGTGCGCGAAATTTCCACCTGTGACTGACCGCGCAGCGGGCCGAGAATACGCACATTTTTTAAGGTGCCTTTAGGTCCGACCAGGTTTACGACCTGTTCGGAGGCAAATTGGCCAGGTTGGTAAAGATCCTTCTTAAGCACCAATGGATGGCCGGGAAACAGATGCTCATAATCCTCAAGGGATAGATGCAAATGCCGGTTCGAAATGCCCAGCGGTATCGGCCGCCGCCGCATATCGAGCAGTACATTTTCCACCAGGGACTTCAACGCCGTAGTTTCCATCAGACTGAACCTCTTTCTCCATCGTGAATGCAGCTCGCGCGCGGCTCACCTTTACGCCGCGGGCAGGCTGGGTCATGACATAAATTGCATGTCGCGGTAACTGCCGGCGGTGCAGCCGGTGACTCGACGGCAGCGGCGGCATCCGCAACGTCGTCGTCGGACGTGGTTTGCGCCGAAGACTCGGCGGCGGGGGCCGCATCGATAACCTCTGCGTCGTCGGATGTGGTTTGCGCCGAAGACTCGGCGGCGGGGGCTGCATCGATAACCTCTGCGTCGTCGGACGCGGCTTGCGCCGAAGACTCGGCGGCGGATTCCTTCGCCGCCGCCGGAATGCCGGTCCCATCGGTATCGGCGATGTCCTCCCGGGACTCGGATTGCGCGGCTGCCGGCAAATTAGAGTTGAACCAGGAAGCCAGGGCATCGGCGGGGCGGGCAATGGTCCGATCCGCCACCCAGCCGTTTTCCCGCCGCGCAAGCTCGGCACCATTCGCCAACGCTGAATTGACCGCCGCCACATCTCCAGTTATGGCGATCAGCATCCAGCCGGAACCTTTGGTCCTTTCTATGCCGCTAATGGTGATATTCGCCGCCTTGGCCATGGTATCCGCCGCCTTGATGGCCAGCGCCAGACCGACAACTTCGAGTAAACCCAACGAGGTATTCACAAGGGCACCTTCCGGTTATTCACCCAATGCCGGGGTGATTTTTGGCAAAAAACCCTCGACGTCGGAATGGGGACGAGGTATGACATGGGTGGATATGACATTGCCAATACCTTGGGCCGCCGCGGTTCCGGCCTCGACCGCCGCTTTTACCGCGCCAACGTCTCCGCGCACCATAACCGTTACCAGACCGGAGCCGATTTTTTCATAACCGACCAATTGCACGTTGGCCGATTTGACCATGGCATCCGCCGCGATAATGGCGCCGACCAATCCTTTGGTTTCAATTAATCCCAATGCGTTATTCATCACTTCTCTCCTGTTTAAGGCGTCTTCAAACCGGATAGATTACCCGGCAGTACTTATACAAACTCGGTAACCGCCAACCTCAAGCGATCGTTTTAAAGGGCAAACCCTTCACCAGCCGAGCCGCATTGCAGCCCAGGCGGCGTAAATCCTCACCTGCCCGCTGGGGGTAATTGGCCATGGTAAACAGTGGTTTATCGACCGGAAGATGCGGGTCGTGCACCACGATATCCCGCGTGCCGACCGCCACGCCCACCGCCACCGGCGAAGCGGCGCAGGCCTGATGCGCTAACAGCATCAACGCGTCCGCGTCGCGGCTTGAGTCGCTGGAGGTGAGGGGATGCAGCACAAAAGGAATGCCTTCTTCCTCCATCCCCAGCAGCAACTGTTGCCATGTTTTTTGTTCCGCACCCTGGTCAACGCTTATCACGATCGCCGGATGGGTATTTTCAGGCATGCTCATGTTGCGTCTCCCTGGCCCAGGACAGCACCAGGCCGGTTGCCACGGCGTTGCGCGGGCCCTCACAACCACGAACATTGCCGCGTCCGGCCACCAACCGGTAATGCGCCAGCGCGTCGGTAATCAACTGGGGAATTTCGAAGTCCAGAGACGACCCCCCTACCAGCACCACAAATGGGATATCGCGGATGCTGCCCGTCGGGCTCACCTGCGCCAAGGCACGCAGCGCATTGGTAACAAATACCCGTTGCTTGGCGCTACGGCGAATGACCCGCACTTTTTCCAGCGCCAGATCCCCCGGCAGCGGCACCAGTCCATCCTCCTTGACCACCACTACGCGCGCAAAGACCTCCGGCGGCAGCGCCTGTTCAAAGAACTGCACGCTGCCATCCTCGTGGCGGATATGAAACAGGCTTTCCACCTTGGCCAACGGATATTTTTTTATCTCCTCGGCCAGCTGGCGCTGCTCAAGTCCCAACTCCGAATTGATCAATAACGTGACCATGTCACCGGCACCGGCCAAATGGGTCGCGACAATCCGTCCCTCGCGGTCAATAATCGACGCGTCGGTGGAACCCGCGCCGAGGTCAAGAATGGCCAAAGGCTGCTGGGTTCCCGGCGTGGTCAGCGCGCCGAGGATGGCGGCTTCCGCTTCCGCGCCGCCGATGGTGACCTCGACGCCGGTCTGTCGGCTTAGCTCATTGGCGATTTCCACCATTTGCAAACGATCCGACTTGACCATCGCCGCAATGCCAACGGCTTGTTCCATAAAAAATTCGCCGGCCAGTCCACCCTTGACGTTAACCGGAACAAAGGTATCCACCGCCAATACATCCTGGATCGCAATGGATGACTGATTCTTGTTGGTCAGATCGGCCATGGTCTGACGTACCTGTTCCAGCATGCCGCCGATATGCGTGCCGGATTCGCCGCTGGCGTTATCGAGTTTGCCTAGGGCGGTCACCGCCGCCATGATCTTGTCCGCACCCTGATGAACGTCGATGCGCGTGACCCGATTACCGGCATACAGTTCCAAATGTCCAGCCGGGATGGTGCGCGCCTTTACGTCACCTTTCGGCGTTTTCACCACCACGGCCGATCGGGTACCGATCAGCGAACGCGCCACCGGCACAATGGCACGGGTTTCATCGGCGGTAAGCTTAAAGACGGTAGCAATGCCATACGGGTTGGATAATTGAGTAATTACCTTACCCGGTGCGGCAACTTCCACCGCCGCCGGCATCCCCAGAGGAATCAGCTCTATATGGCGCACTTCATCCACGATGGGGATGGGATGCTCCAGTCGATTGGCGACCAGCACGCCATCGTCCCGCTGCAGGATTGCCGCCGTAATCTCGAACCCCGCCCGGTTGGCTGCGTTGATCATGGCGGCAATATCGGCGAAATCGAGCGCGGCGGGGGCGATAAGGATATAAGGCTCATCGGGCCGGCGTGTAAGCAACTCGTCAACACCGATGGTCATGCCGGCACCCAATCCCAGCCCCCCCGGCGTCTTGGGATTATGGCCAATCATGGTCGATTCGGTGATCACGGTTTCCGTAATGGTTTCCATGGCCACGTCGCCTATGACCGGCGTCGCTTCGTTGATTCGGATCAGCGTAAGATCGTCAAGACCGATGCCAGCCTTCAACACCACATCATTCAGAGCGTGCATAATCCCGAATACATTGCGTTTAGTGCCCTTGATACCGGTGGTCTCCGTCAACGAACTGGCGACAAACCTGAGCTCCCCACCGGGGGAGGCGATAGCCAACGCCGCCTCGGTGGACGCATTTCCAATATCCACGCCTACGATATAACCCATCTGCCGCTCCTGACTGTTTCGAACCTTGCGATCAATCGTCGCCTTTGAGTTTTTTACGCTGCACGTAATATCCCGCGGCTTCTCGTACGAACCCGGCGCAAATCGTCGCTTTGTAGCGCGATTCCAGTTCATCGGCGATAGCCAGTAGCTCTTCGTTACTGGAACGGAACGGGCGCAGTGAATTATAAATTTCCAATACACGCTCATCCGGCACGGCGGTCAGTTCGGCGGCGCGTTCGAAGTTCATCGCCAAAAGATCGCGCCCGGCGGCCCGGGCGATCTCCGCCTGGATACGCAGGATTTCCGGGGTAATGCGCACGTCCTGCGCGGTAATTCTTCCGTTCAGCACATTTTCCAGAGTGAGATCTTCAAGGGTTTTACCGGTAGCGGTCTTAACCCAATCCGGATGTTTATTGGTGAGCGGGTAATCCGCTACGCCGGCCTTAGCCCTGCTTGAGGTCGGCGCGGATGGCGTGGACACGGCGGGGGCCGAATCCAGCGTCGTCATGCGTGCCAACACGTCACGCACCATGGTTTCAATAGCATCAGCATTCATCGTCGTTACCTTAATTCGCGCGTCGCCATAAGCGAGCCGCGTTGAGACATTCCGGTGGAAATCGTTACGCTTAAAGCGTGACGCTAAGTTCCTGAGGCTGTTTCCCGGCCACTACATATTTGGTTTCCTTTATATGCAGCACCGCGGATTTGGCCTGATATTTGGGCCGCGCCATTTGGTCGTTGAGGGTCGGTACCGGATCCGGCGATTCTCCTTTGGCATAGCGTGCGGCGTTTTTGCCGATGTGCCGGTACGTTTCCAACGTCAATAATGGTGCCTGGGGAAACAGTTCAAGATTCGACAGCGGCGGCAGTCCACGCTGATGAATCACCGTCGTTCCTTTGGACTGGATGCCAATTGAAATGCCCGAACCGCTCAGCCGATTGCCTTCCACCGCCACAAATGCGACGTCGGATGATTTAAAACAGCGGATGACCCGCGCCCGCACGCCTTCTTCCTCAATACCGGCAATCAGCTCGCGCAAAATCTGTTTATGAGGCAAACCGATAATATTGGTCGTCTGCGACAGGCCGAACGCCGGACCGACGGCAATCACGACTTCATCCTTATGGGTGCCCGGTTTGGCATCGCCCACCACCTGGAGAAAGTCGCACGTCTGATTACCCGCCGCCGCGGGCGAGGAGGGCGCCTGTTTGGCAGGGGCGAAACTGACCTGATTCCCGAGTGGCTGCATCTGGTTCAGTACGTCGCCGATGATTTGCCGTAATAGTGTTTCGTTAATTTCCATCATGGCCGCCTTGTTTAGCCCAACTCATTGGGATCGAGCGCATTGGGGATGTTTTTGATTTCTTCCCAACGTGCGCCCTGCAAACGGTATCCGGTGGCCGGACCCGCATAATCATTGATGTCGTTTACCGCTGAAAGCACTTGGCCATTTCCCACAATAATGGCGGAGGTATGCAGATAGTCGCCGGCAATCTTGGCTTTCTGAATATCCAACACGCTCTGCGCCACATCGGGGAATCCGCCTTCGGCCAAGGCTTTGACCACTTCAAGTCCGGTACGGTTTTTCTCAATGATTTGCTGGGCGAACTTCATATCTTCGACTTTATTGCGCGCCGGCATATCCTTGGAACCATGGGCATAGGTGGCGGCGGTAACCTCTTCATCGGTGATGGGCGGAAGACCCATGCCGGCAAAGGTCGCCTGCAGCGCGCGCGCCGCTTTGTTGCGGATAGCCACCACGTCTTGCTCACGGACCGGACGCAACCCGCCATCGACTTTCAGATCGCGTTGCAGGATGTTGTAATCATCGACATCTTCGGCATCCTCATTGGAACCGGCGAACATATTGTCGTAGTTGGGAACCGCGGAGTATCCTGAGGAGATAAAATCAGTGCCGGGCAGAAACTGCATCAACATACGCGCGGTGCGACGCATATCAGAATGAGTAAACGTCTGGTCGTTACTGGAAGCGCACTCCAGATCCAACGACGAGCAAATCAGGTTTTCCGCCAGAACGGCACGAATGCCCGAGGGAACGGCCGACGGAATGCCAATACAGCTGACTGACCCGTTTTGTAACCCCTGCACGCCGGCGGCGCGGGTAATAAAGATACAGCGCGCTTCCAAATACAGCATGGATTTGCCTTCAGCATAACCCATCTGCACCTCGGAGCCGGAGCCGGAGGTAAAACGCATTTTTAGGCCGCGCGAAGCATAGGAGGACGCTAAAAAGCCCTTTGACCAAGGGGTATCGTCGCCGTCGGTGAATACCGGTTCCGTGCCGTAAACCGAGATGGTTTCCGCATAACAGGTATGGCCGAGCATGCCGAGTTTCAGCTCGGTGGCTTCCTCCAGTGAACACTGCGTCAGCACGCCGGGACGGCCGACCTGGGAACCGATTAACAGCGCAATGGCGTTAAAAGGCGCATAGCGCGCCACCGCCACGGTGGTTTCCTGTTCGTCGAATCCTCGATAGGCCCCTTCGGCGGCATCCGCGGCAATCTGCACCGGGTTATCCTGGATGTTGGTCACGTGCGCCTGCTGTGAAGGTGTGCGGCGGGCGCGCATCTTCTGCATGGACATCATCATCTCGACCACATTCATCTGTGACATCACGTCGACGATTTTTGCCGGCGTCATGGCGGTGGTCAGCGGGATAATCTCGGCGCGAGACACATTGGGATCGCACAGCATTTTTGCCAGTTTGACCGAGTCCATCGCGACCACTTCTTCGGCACGCGACAAATTAATACCGTAGTTGGCAATAAAGTGATCAATCAAATCAAATTGGGCGCGGGCTTTGCCGTCCAGTTCCGTGACCTTGCCGTCAACGATCTTGATCGACGGTTTAGGATCGTTTGGACTTTCCATGGCTATAAAGCCTTCTTCGACCCACTCTTTGACAAAACCATCCTGATTGACCGGACGTTTCGCCAACGCTTCAAATCGCTTGGATTTCATGCCATCCCCCAAAAATTAAATATAAGACGGACGATCGTTATGCGGCACCGAGCCGAGCGTACCGAGCAATGTCTTGCCGATTTCCCGTGCGGAGATAACCGCCTGGCGAACCGCCCCCGAATCCCCCGAAACGACCAGGATGACTTCGTTGCTATAACTGGTGCCGTGGGCCGGAGAGCTATAGGAGACCACATCTACATTGGCGGATTTCACCGCCGTATCGGCCATCACCACGCCGATAGCCGCCGGGGCGCCTACGATAACGCCGCAGGCTTTGCCGATAGGGGCGCCGAACGCTTTTTCGAGGGCATAACTGGCGCGGGCGCTGTATTGCAGTTCGATATGGCCGGCTTCGTTGCCGTAAACATCACCGAAGGTGCGATCGAGTTCTTTTAACGCCACCTCAACTGCGCGTTTCACGTCGGAGACGTCCTCGCCGCCGAAGATAATCAACGACCCGTGTCCGGCGCCGCCTTTGGTATCACGGGGTAATTCAATACTTACCACTTCGGTATTGGTGGCTTTGACCGCCTCGTCCGCGGCCATGATGTGCGGCCCGGCGCCGATGCGGGTGCCGAGAATACCGATAGAGCGGTAGCGTTTTTCCAGTTTCATGGCCGTCAGCACTGCGCTGTCGACATTGGCGATGACTAAACCGATAGTGTCGCCCATGGCTGTGCCGACAAATTCCGTCAGGTTACAGGTGTTTTCCGACATATCCGG
>JAATGH010000330.1 GCA_015654745.1 Enterobacterales bacterium | reverse complement strand
CCATTATTGAAATGCATCATGGTCATATTCGCGCGGGTAACCGCCCTCAGGGCGGCGCCTGTTTTTATATTTCCCTGCCGTTGGCGCCGCCGCCGGCGATGCCGGAATTGCAGGATGACCACGAGTAGCCCACTCGCGCCGGATAACGCTGGACAGAAGCAGGGCCGGGAGATATTTCAACGGGTTAGCCGAAAAACACATAAGATATTCTTTGATGATATTTGGCATAAATCGCACGTTCTGTATGGTAAGGAGATGGCATCAGACCTCATTACCCACAGGAATAATAATGAAGCGTTTTTTTTCTTCCCTGTTTATGCTAACCGCTTTTTCACTGGCCGCGTCGCAGGCGGTTTTTGCCGGCGCGACCTTAGACCGGGTTAACCAGACCAAAGTCCTACATGATGTGCTGGTTAACGATTATCCGCCGTTTGGCTTTATAGATGAAAATAACCAACTGGCGGGTTTTGATGTGGACGTGGCCAAAGCCGTGGCGCAGAGACTCGGGGTGAAACTGGAATTGGCCACGCCGGGATGGGAAGCCATTGTTGGCGGCAAATGGCAGGGGCGCTGGGATGTCTGCATCTGCTCCATGACGCCCAATACCGAACGGGCGAAAGTGCTCAACTTCCCGGTGCCTTATTACAGCTCGCCGGCGGTGCTGGTCGTGAATAAAGATGACAAACAGATTCACGGCGCCGCCGATCTGAACAACAAAAGGGTTGGTGTCGGCATTGGTTCGAGTTACGAGAATTACCTGAATAAAACCTTAGTGATTCCAGGCGCTAAACCGATAACCTTCCCGTTTGATCATATACAAATCGTGCCCACCGATGAAACCGTGGCCTTCCAGAACCTGGCGTTGGGTGCCGGTACCCGTCTGGATGCCGTGGTATCCGATCTGGCCACCGCCAATGCCCGCATTGCCAAAAGCGATCGTTTCCGTATCGCCGGCGAGCTGTATGCCGAACCGAACTGGGTGGCCACCGACAAGGGGGACGCGCAGTGGGATCAGACCGTGGCGGAAACGGTAAACGCCCTGCGCGCCGACGGAACGCTGGCGAATATCTCCCGCCATTGGCTGGGGGAAGATATCACCCAGGCAGCGCAATAATGTTGCCGTCACCCCCCGCGGTGGGCGAAACCGCCGTGACGGCCACGCCGGCGGCGGTGGCCCGGATCCCTGGGCAGGGGCATGCGGGGTTCCGGCTGCGGGCGATAATGACCTGGATATTATTACTGGCGCTACTGGTGGGGTTGTTTTCGCGTATGGACCTGGATGTGGCCCTGATCGCGCAAAAACTGCCGTTTATGCTCGGCCTGCGGCTGTCGCCGGACGGTTTTATCCAGGGTGCCGCGTTAACGCTGGTGATTACCGCGCTGTCCATGGTGTTCTGTACCCTGCTGGGGGTGCTGGCCGCCGCCGGCCGGTTGTCGTCCAGTGCCGTTGCGTTTGGCTGTGCGACGTTTTACACCTCGCTGTTTCGCGGCACGCCGCTGTTGGTCCAGGTATTGATTATCTATCTGGCCTTACCCCAGGCGGGCGTTGTGCTGGGTGCCTTTAGTTCCGGCATCATTGCACTCTCTTTTAATTATGGCGCTTACCTGGCTGAAACCCTCCGCGCCGGCGTGATCGCCATACCCCGTGGCCAGACCGAGGCCGCGATGGCGCTAGGGTTGCCGCGGGCGATCATTATCACGCATGTGATAGCGCCGCAGGCGTTGCGCATCATCGTACCGCCGGTCGGTTCGCTGTTTATTTCCATGCTGAAAGACTCGTCGCTGGTATCATTAATGGGATTATGGGAGCTGAATTTTCTGGCGCAATCCTATGGCCGCAGCACCTATCATTATATGGAGATGCTCACCACCGCGGCCGCGATTTATTGGCTGATGTCCATCGTGCTGGAGCTGTTCCAGGGGCGCCTGGAGCGCCACTTCGGCCAGGGTTACACACCACATGGCACCCCCCGCTAGCCATAGGGCTACGCGCTGTATTCGTCTTGAGGAATTGAACATCATGAGCAATGCCGCTAACGTCAGTACCCGTCGCCGAATCACTCTACTCGACGGCGGTATGGGCCGTTTATTAGAACAATTAGGCGCGCCATTTCGCCTGCCGGAGTGGTCGGCGTTGGCGTTGATCGAGGCGCCGGAGTTTGTAACGCGCGCCCATCAAATTTACGCCGATAGCGGCGCCCAGGTACTGACCACCAACAGCTTTGGCCTGGTGCCGCATATGTTGGGGGAAGAGCGGTTTAGCCGTCAAGGTCGCGGGTTGGCCTCACTGGCGGGGCGGTTGGCCCGCCAGGTGGCGGATGGCGTGGGCGGAGGACTTAGGCCGGCGCCCGTTCGGGTGGCCGGCTCGCTGCCGCCGCTGTTTGAAAGCTACCGGCCGGAAAAGTTTAACCCGGCCCGCGCGGATGAGATTCTCGAACCGCTGGTGGCGGGGCTGGCGCCATGGATCGACTTCTGGCTGATCGAGACCCAAAGTTCCACCGTGGAAGCGCTCACGGCGCTGCGCGCGGTCAGACGTGTGAGCGCGCTGCCGGTATACGTGGCGTATACCTTAAAGGATGAAGCCGGACGCACCGGCCCAGCGGAGCTGCGTTCGGGCGAGCCGGTGGCGGCTGCCGTGGCGGCGACGCTGGCGGCGGGCGCCGCCGGAATATTGTTTAATTGCAGCCAACCGGAAGTGATGGGCGAGGCCATCGTTGCCGCCCGTAGAACTATTGATGCTTCGCCGACTCCGGGTGTGGAGTTGGGCGTGTATGCGAACGCCTTTATGCCAGAGCCGCCTTCGGACGAGCCTTACGCCGGTATTTCGCGCATCAGGGACGATCTTGATCCGGCCAACTATCTGCAGTGGATCCGCCGCTGGATAGCCCTGGGCGCTACCCTGGTCGGCGGCTGCTGCGGCATCGGCCCGGAGCATATTGCCGCGATACGTGATGCCGGAAACGATCTGTTCATCGCCCGATAACCACTTGATAAAAAAACGGAGTTGGAGAAAATTTTACAAGGTGCTTGGACCGCGTGATTTGCCCTTATTTGATCCAACGCGCAATAAAAATCTAATCAACTGAATTACAAGATTTTACCGATAAAGCTTTTCGCTATCCCTGCCGTTAATACTGATGCAGACGCTAGCGTTGCCTACCGTCCTAATGCGCGCCGACAATAGCGCGCGCCCTATCGCTTAATGAACTTAAATAACTCGCATCTCTACCCACGTTATATTGCCGTTCTTTCGCGACAGCAGATAAGCTTGCGCTTATCCCGGGGAGTCAACTATATGCAATTTCGCCATGCTACGACGGTACGTACCCAGCTTACGCTGGCCTTTGGATTACTGGTCGCCGCCGTTTTGGCCGTATCGGTGCTTTCCTTCCAGGCATTGAGCGATGCTAATGCCCGGTTTAAAACCCATGTCGAACAGGTCTCCGCCCGTGAGTCTTTGGCAAATTTGATGCTGAGCGCCATTAAAGACCGATCGTTGGATATTTATGGACTGGTCTTGGTCAGCGAACCGGCCGACATCGAGGCGGGCAAAAAGCAGGTTGCACTCGCTGAGCAGATCAGCGCCGGTGCCCTGGCAAAATTGCGCCAGGCCATAGTGCAAAATCCCGACGTTACTGATATGGACCGTCGCCTGGTAGAGGGTATTGTCAACAGTGAAGCGGTTTATTCTCCCCTCGCCAGCGGCATCGTCACGCTGGCGTTGGCTGAGAAAAAGGCCGAAGCCATTGACCGGATGAATCGTGAACTGCGTCCTCAATTGGTGACGCTGCTTAATGCCACCACGCTCTACCTCAAATACAGCCAGCAGCGCGCACTGGACAGCGTCAATATGTCAGGCCGCGTGTTTCGCACCACCCAGCTGATGTTGGCGGGCGCCGGCATTTTCGCCCTGACGCTGGCCATCCTGCTGGGATTGGCCATCACCCGTAGCCTAATGCGCGCGTTAGGCGCTGAGCCGGCGGTGTTGGGGCAAGTGGTGCAGCGCATTGCCCAAGGCGATCTCAGCCAGGTGGCGGGCGCGGCGAAAGCCGCCGAGGGCAGTGTGCTGGTGGCCATTGCCCGCATGCAGGAGCAGCTATATCGATTAGTGAGTCAGGTGGCTTCGTCCGCCAAAAGTATTGCCCGCGCCTCGTCGGAAATTACGTCAGCGAATGAGGACCTCAGCCGCCGAACCGAAGCGCAGGCAGCGTCGCTGGAACAGACCTCCGCCAGTATGGAACAGTTAACCGCCACCGTGAAACACAACGCGGATAATGCCCGCCAGGGTAACCAGATGGCCACCGGCGCATCGGAGGTCGCGATTCGCGGCGGCCATGTTGTTCAGCGGGTGGTCGCGACCATGCGTGAAATCTCCGAAAGCTCCAGCAAAGTGACGCAAATCATTACCGTGATTGAAAGTATTGCGTTTCAGACCAATATCCTGGCGCTGAACGCCGCCGTCGAAGCGGCGCGCGCCGGTGAACAAGGGCGGGGTTTCGCCGTGGTGGCCGGGGAAGTACGCATCCTGGCGCAGCGTAGCGCCACGGCCGCCAAAGAGATTAAGGATCTGATTGGTCAATCGGCGGACCGGGTGAATATCGGCTCCAAGCAGGTGGACGAGGCGGGTAGCACGATGAAAGAGGTGGTGGACGCGGTACAAGGCGTTAACGATCTGATGGCGGAAATTACCTTGGCCACCACAGAGCAGCATACCGGTATCGATCAGGTCAATAAAGCGGTGGTGCAGATGGATGAAGCGACGCAACAAAACGCGGCGCTGGTACAACAAAGCGCCGCCGCCGCCGAGAGCTTGAAACAGCAGGCCGGAGTATTACTGCAGGAAATCGCCGTCTTTGATATTTCCCGCGCCGGCGAATCCGATCGCAGCGTTGCCGCCAACCGCTAAGGACTACCGATGAAAATGTCTCGTTCTGGTTTACTGATGGCGATGCTGTTTAGCCCGGCGGCGCTCGCCGTCAATAATGACGCTATTACCCTTGGTTTGATTACCAAAACCGATACCAATCCTTTTTTTCAAAAAATGAAGGAGGGCGCCATGCTTGGCGCCACGGTCCATGGGGTTAAGCTGCTGACCGCGGCGGGTAATAATGATAATGATTATGCTACCCAGGTTAGCGCCATCAATGCCATGGTGGCCGCCGGAGCCACCACGTTGTTGATTACACCGGGGGATTCCCGCATGGTGGTGCCGGCGCTTGATCATGTACGCGCCATGGGGGTGCAGGTCATTGCCCTCGACTCGCCTACCGATCCCATCAGCGCTGCCGACGCGCTGTTTGCGACCGACAATTACCGGGCCGGCCAGATGATCGGCCGTTATGCCCAGGCGGCCATGCCGCTACGTTTCCCAGGCCAGCCGCTGAAAATTGCCATGCTGGATTTATCCCCCGGCCAACCGGTGGGCGCCCGGCGGCACAATGGCTTTATGTCCGGCCTGGGGCTTAATGCCGGCGGCGCCGAGGCCGGTGAGCTGTCGACCGCCGGCGAAATTGTGTGCATGGACTATACCGGGGGAACGGAAACGCTGGGCCGGGACGTGATGGCCGCCTGCCTGAAAGTCCACCCCGATATTAATCTAGTCTATACCGGAAACGAACTGGCCGCGTCCGGCGCGTATCAGGCGCTAAAAGCCGCGGGTAAAAACAATGATGCCATGATTGTCTCCGTGGACGGGGGATGTGACGGCGTGAGAAACGTGCAGTCGGGCGCCATCGCCGCCACCGCCCAGCAATATCCGCTGACCATGGCGGCGATGGGCGTGGACGCCGCGGTGGCTTATGCCAAGCATGGTAAAAAGGCCTCCGGTTATGTCGATACCGGCGTTACGCTGATTGCTGAAAAACCCATGCCGGGCCAACCGAGCAAAAATGCCCAGGCGGGTCTTGAAGCCTGCTTCGGCGCCAAATAACGGCGGAAAACGCCCTGTTTTACCCGCATGCTCGCCACTGGCGCATGAGCACGTTCGTCAGCAGGCTAACGTCCGGACGTGGTCCGGGCTTTAGCCTGCTGACGTCCGATGCCGCCGGCTGCCGTTACCGATCCCAGGCAAATCTTACCCTCAGGCACAGCATCCGGATCCACCGATCGGTACTCTGCCAAGCAATAGTCCCGCTAAAACCCCCAGTAAAAAAACCGCGCCGATCTCTATGCCGAAATAAATTATCGCTGTTTGCCGAGGCGCAACCCGAACATCAACTGGACGGCATGGACCGTGCGGCCCGGTCAGCATCTCGCCACTGAAAGTCTATTTTCTTTCATTTTAAACGTAAAGGTTGCATACCGGTTTCTTTCACCTGTGATGGGAAAACAGTGCGACATTTCGGGCCGGTGCCGGTGATTTGCGCCGTTTGTAGCCAGCGGAAGATTAAGATGCCGGCGTAAAACCATGCCGCCAGCCTGGGAAACGCCGCAACTTCAGTAGGGTAACAGGCCATTCTAGAGGGAATAATCAATTAAAAAGACTAAAAAATTTCTTGGTCTATGCCGGCCATGGTCGATCTTTTGCCCATCGGTATCTCCTCCTGCCCACTTTTCCGAGTGCAGTATTGAATCTGCCATGACCGAGTCGGTGGCCGGCCTTTCCTACGATGATTTAGTGTTAAAATGTTATTATGAAAACTAAAATTGCACACTTTGAACTAAAAAATTGCTATTTATATTTCATAATAAAAGAAAATTTATGTAAAAGGTGATCTTGTTCTAATTATGCTCAAGGGAAAACGGCTAGTTTAAGGCGCATAGACCCAGGGAACCTGAACGCTCTATCCCATAAAAAACAGACAGGAGACACCATGATAGAACTCATCACCCACGGCGCCGAGTGGTTCATCGGCTTGTTTCAAAAGGGGGGCACGGTATTTGTCGGCATGGTGACCGGCATACTGCCCCTGTTGATCAGTTTGCTGGTGATTATGAACGCGTTAATTGTTTTCGTCGGGCAGTCTAGGATCGAACGTCTGGCACAGCGCTGCGCGGGCAATCCTATTTCACGCTATTTACTGCTGCCGGTCATTGGCACCTTTGTGTTTTGTAATCCGATGACCCTGAGCCTGGGACGATTTATGCCCGAGAAATATAAACCCAGCTATTACGCCGCCGCTTCTTACAGTTGCCATTCCATGAACGGTCTGTTTCCGCATATCAATCCTGGCGAGCTGTTTGTCTATCTTGGCATCGCCAGTGGGCTCACCACGCTGCACCTGCCGCTCGGGCCGCTGGCGGTAAGCTATCTACTGGTGGGGATGTTGACCAATTTCTTCCGGGGATGGGTGACCGATCTTACTACAAACCTGTTTGCCCGCAAGATGAATATTGAACTTGAACAACAGGTTAGACTATCCAGCGTGGAGGCCAAATGAGTGATTTTATCCGGATTGAAAAAGGCGAAAGCGGCTGGGGCGGACCGTTAACACTGGAGGCGGTAGCGGGTAAAAAAGTGGTGTATATCACCGCCGGCACCCGTCCGGCGATCGTCAACCGGCTGAGCGAGCTGACCGGCTGGCCCGCGGTGGATGGGTTTAAAGAAGGGGAGCCGCCGAGCGACCAAATCGGCGTGATGGTGATCGACTGCGGTGGCACCTTGCGCTGCGGCTTGTATCCCAAACGGCGTATTCCGACGATTAATATCCACGCCACCGGGAAATCCGGACCGATGGCGCAGTATATTCTGGAAGATATCTATGTCTCCGGCGTGCGCGAACAAAACATCCAGCGGGTGGATGCCGACGGATTGCGGCAAACGCCTACGACGACCGCCTCGACTGGTGCAGACGCGACGCAGGGTGAGTCGGCGAAAAAAAACCGCGACCCGCTTGCCGGCCGTGACTATGACACCACGAAAAAAATCACCGAACAGAGCGACGGTCTGTTGGCCAAGGTCGGCATGGGGATGGGCTCGGTGGTGGCGGTATTTTTCCAGGCCGGCCGTGAAACCATTGATACGGTGTTGAAAACGATTCTGCCGTTTATGGCCTTCGTTTCGGCATTGATCGGCATCATCATCGCCTCGGGGCTGGGAGATTTTATTGCCCACGGGTTAACCCCTTTGGCCAGCAGTCCGCTCGGGCTGGTGATCCTGGCCCTGATCTGCTCCTTTCCCCTGTTGTCGCCCTTTCTCGGCCCAGGGGCGGTTATCGCACAGGTCATCGGCGTACTGGTGGGGGTGCAGATCGGTTTGGGCAATATCCCGCCTTATCTGGCGTTACCGGCGCTGTTTGCCATTAACGCCCAGGCGTCCTGTGACTTTATCCCGGTGGGGTTATCTTTGGCGGAAGCCGAGCAGGACACCGTGCGGGTCGGGGTGCCATCGGTACTGGTGGGTCGTTTTCTGACCGGGGCGCCAACCGTGTTGTTGGCCTGGGCCGCATCAGGTTTTATTTATCACTAACCGTTAATCCTATCAGGGGGCGTTATGGACCGGATTTATCACACCACCTTTACCCGTATCGGCGAGCATGCCAGCGAGTCTCTTGCGGACAACATGATCATTACCTTTCGGGAAGGGGCTCCTGAGGATCTTGAGTCCTACTGCTTTATCCACCGGCACGGCGAAACCCATGGCGAGCTGCGGGTGGGCGGTAACGTCGTCATCAATGGCACGATGTTCCCCATCACGGCGGTGGGGGCGGTGGCGACCGACAATCTGCGTGAACTGGGCCATATCACGCTGCGTTTCGACGGTGCCGGAGAGGCGGAATTCCCCGGCTCCATGCACTTGGCCGGTAGCATACCGACCGACATTCACATTGGCAGTGATTTTTCAATTTTTGCTTAACCAGCAGGATCAGGAGAGAGACATGAAACAAGTTGCGGTAGTCATTGGCGGAGGGCAAACCCTGGGCGCTTTTTTATGCGAGGGCCTGGCGCAAGCCGGTTACCATATCGCGGTGGCTGACTTGAATGCGGAACATGCCCAACACGTCGCCGCGGAAATTAACCAGCGCTACGGCGCGGGACGGGCGGTGGGCATCGGCGCGGACGCCACGGATGAAAACAGCGTCAAAGATCTGACCAGGTCGGTGGACCAGGCGTTCGGGCAGGTGAATCTTCTGGTATACAGCGCCGGCGTGGCGAAAGCGGCGCCGATCACCCAGTTCAAACTGGATGATTTCGATTTATCGCTGCAGGTGAATCTGGTCGGCTATTTTCTGTGTGCCCGCGAGTTTGCCCAACTGATGATTCGCGATAAGGTACCGGGACGCATTATTC
The DNA here is from genome assembly GCA_015654745.1 of Enterobacterales bacterium. Lineage (GTDB taxonomy): Bacteria > Pseudomonadota > Gammaproteobacteria > Enterobacterales > Enterobacteriaceae > Acerihabitans. The sequence goes on along the minus strand of JAATGH010000330.1, from coordinate 42,700 downwards.
AGATCAATTCCAAATCCGGCAAGGTGGGCAGCAAACATAACTCGGGTTATAGCGCCGCCAAGTTCGGCGGCGTTGGCCTGACCCAATCATTGGCGTTGGATTTGGCTGAATACGGTATTACCGTCCACTCGCTGATGTTGGGCAATCTACTTAAATCCCCCATGTTTCAGTCGCTGTTGCCGCAATATGCTGAAAAGCTTGGGTTAAAGGCGGATCAGGTGGAGCAATATTATATTGATAAAGTGCCGTTAAAGCGGGGTTGCGATTACCAGGACGTTCTTAACACGCTGTTATTTTATGCCAGTGATAAAGCCTCTTATTGCACCGGACAATCGATCAACATTACCGGTGGACAAGTGATGTTTTGACCCGCCATTACCGGTGGTCAAGCGATGTTATGACCCGCCGGCCCGGACGACCAGGGCCGGCTATAAAAGGAAAATCCGATGAACGCCACGTCGTTGTTTATCAGTCTTGCAGCCTTGGCCTGGGTCGGCCAAATTTTCTTGGGCGGGTGGCAGGTTTACCGTTTTAACCGCGCCTATAATGCGCTGCACGGCCAGGGGCATGTGGTGGGTTTAGGTCGTTCCGGCGGACGATTTAAGCCGCGAGTGGTGATAGCGCTGGCCTTCGATGCCGACGGCTATGTTCGCAACGGGTTTACGCTGCGCGGCTTGAGCGTCTTCGCGCGGCCACGGCCGCTCACCCCTCTGATTGGCCTGCATAAAGGGCAGCTGGAACCAAGTGTGATCTTCCCGAAAGATCCGGCATGTCAAACCGCGCTAGCGTTAGCGATTAAATCGAAACTATGATATTTTCATTTTAAAAGAAACTCCCTTTCATTAGATGTCCCGTATTCGGATTTTTGATGATAGGGACGTTGTCAAAAGTATTGAAATGGAAATCATCATGAAACCTAAGCAGCGTCAGGCGGCGATACTGGAGTATCTGCAACAACATGGCAAAACCTCAGTGGATAACCTTGCCTGCCAATTTGTGACCACCGGCACCACCATCCGTAAGGACTTAACCTTGCTTGAAGAAGAGGGGGCGGTGATCAGAACCTATGGCGGCGTGGTATTGACCCGCGATGAAGGCGACCAGCCCATCGATCGTAAAACCCACATCAACACCGCCAAGAAACGACGCATTGCCGAAGCGGCCGCCAGGTTGATTAACGATGGCGATTCGCTGATCTTTGACGCCGGCAGCACCGTGCTGCAAATCGTGCCTTACCTGGCCCAGTTTAATAATATTACCGTGATGACCAATAGCCTGACTATCGTCAATGAGCTGGTGGAATTGAATAACGATCAAACTATTCTGATGCCCGGCGGCACCTACCGCAAAAACTCCGCTTCGTTTCACGGCAGCCTGGCCGAGGCGGCGTTTCCTCGTTTCAGTTTTGATAAATTGTTTATCGGCGCCGACGGGGTGGATCTCAACGCCGGCGTCACCACCTTTAACGAACTGCACGGCGTTAGCCAGGCAATGTGCAAAGCCGCGCAGCAGCTGATTTTGCTGGTGGACTCCTCCAAGTTCGGCCGCAAAAGCCCTAACGTGGTCTGCGATTTGACGGCGGTGGATATCCTGATCACCGACCGGGGCATCAGTCAAGAGTATCTGGCGGCGCTGCGCGCCAAGGGCATCCAGGTTCTGCTGGTGGATGAGACCGATGAGTAAAGACATCTCGCGGTGCAATGGAAAAAACATGACCAGAAAGTACTGCCTGATTCCCCAGCCGATACATCCCAGCGGGGTGCAAAAACTGCGCGAGCAGGGGCTGGAGCCGCTAATTGGCGAGACGGCCTGTGCCGACATCCCGGCCGAACAGGTGGTCGCGGCGATTTTTCGTAGCGGACGGCTGACGCGGGCACAGATGATGCGGTTGCCCAATTTATGCGCTGTCGCGGTACATGGGGTTGGCCTGGACGGCATCGATTTGCCGGCGGCCAGCGAGCTGGGTATTCCGGTATTTAATACCCCCGGCATGAATACCCGCTCGGTAGCCGAACATGCGCTGGGCCTGATGTTCGCCTTGACCAAACGCATCCCCGCCGCGGATCGGGCGATGAGACACGGCAACTTTGCCTTTAAATACCAAGGGGGATTCAGCGAGCTACAGGGGGCAATGCTGGGCGTCATCGGTTTTGGCGCCATCGGCCGCGCCACCGCTGAACTGGCGCTGGCCCTGGGCATGCGGGTGCAGGTATTAACCCGGCGCGATGCTTTTGAGCTTACCGGCATGGGATTGCGCCAGGCGTCCAGCCTGGCGGCGTTATTGCGTGAAAGCGACGTGGTGTCATTACATCTGCCGGCGTTGGCCGAAACGCAAAACCTGATCGGCGCCGCACAGCTGGCGATGATGAAACCCTCGGCGTTTTTGATTAACACCAGCCGCGGCGCGCTGGTGGATGAAACGGCGTTGATCGAAGCATTAACCCGCGGCCAAATCGCCGGCGCGGGCCTGGACGTTTTCCGCCATGAGCCGGTGGCCGGCGACGATCCGCTGCTGGGTCTGGATAATGTGATCCTGACGCCGCATATTGCCGCCTCAACCGAACAGGCGCTGATCCGTATGGCCGACGCGTCGGTGGCCGGCCTGCTGGACATATTGGCCGATCGCCTGCCCGTATCGCCGGTCAATCCGGAAATCTGGCATCGGCGCAGACGAAACCCGCTATAGTAACCGGCCGGAATCATCCGATGCATGGAAATCCGGCCCAGGCGGCCGGACCGAGGTCATGGGGCAAAGGTATGTCGGCCCAAGCCGCCAGGAAAGCTTACACCGCTGCGTCTATCACCTGGCGCATGGGCGCCAGCGTCATTCCCTGGTACTCCAGCAGGGCGCGCAGCCGGCCCGCCATCTCTTTTGCCCCCGGTGTATCTCCGTGCACGCAGATGCTGTCGATGCGCGACGGCAGCCGCTTGCCGCCGACCGTCAGTATCGCCTGGCTATCCAGCATCTGGAGGATACGCTCGGCGGCCTGGTCGGGGTCGTGCAGCACCGCGCCGGGCAGTTTGCGCGACAGCAGGTTGCCATTGTCGGCGTAGGCGCGGTCGGCATAGATTTCTCTTACCAGCCGCAGGCCGAGTTTTTCCCCGGCTTTTTCCGTCTCCATGCCCGGCATGACCACCATGATCAGATCGCGATCGACGCTGCGGATCGCCCGCGCCACGGCCATGGCCAGCCCGGCGTCTTCCGCCGCCATATTGCCCAGCGCGCCGTGGGTTTTAACATGCTGTAACGGATAGCTGATGCTTTCGGCCAGCGCCTTTAATGCGCCAATCTGATAAATAATCTGGCGTTCGACGTGCGCCGGACTGTCGCCGATGATTTGCCGGCGACCAAAACCCTGCAGATCGTTAAAACCGGGATGGGCACCGGCGCCAACGCCGTTGGCTTGGGCCAGGCTCAGGGTGGAATACATGACCTCGGGATCGCCGGCATGAAAACCGCAGGCAATGTTGGCCGACGTGACGATGCCGAGCATGGCCCGATCTTCGCCCAGGGTCCAAGGGCCGAAGCTTTCCCCCATATCGCAGTTCAGGTAGATTAACATCGCGCGGTACTCCCGGTTGGTCGTAGGGATACTGACATCGTGCTGGCATCAGCGCCAATGCCACCGGGCGGCGTGCGTTGACCGGTGGCATTGGCTTCGCCAAAAGTATTCCATATTGGCCAACAGACTTAAAGCATTAACGACGGCAAAGCCCGAGCGGTTAATAGATTGCCTGGTATAATGCCTTGATATCGTCAAGCGAGGCCTGTCGTGGATTGCCGCCGGTGCAGACATCGTCCAATGCCGCCTGCGCCAGCGCCGGAATATCCTCTTGCCGCAGGCCTACCTCGCGCAGGTTTGCCGGAATGCCTACCGCGCGGCACAGCTCTTTGACCGCGTTAACCGCCGCCGTCCTGGCCTGCTCGATGGTCATGGATTTAGCCAGTTCCACCCCCATCGCCACGGCGATAGCGCGGAATTTTTCGCCGGTCCGCGCCGCGTTGTACTCCATGATATGCGGTAAAAGAATGGCGTTGGCGACACCGTGCGGAGTGTTATAGAACGCCCCCAGCGGATGCGCCATACCGTGCACCAGCCCCAGTCCGACATTGGAAAATCCCATCCCGGCAATATATTGCCCGAGCGCCATGTCGTCCACACCTTTGGGATCGCCCTGCACCGAGGCGCGCAGCGAGCGCGCGATAATCTCGATGGCTTTAAGATGAAACATATCCGTCAGCTCCCAGGCCGCCTGGGTAGTATAGCCTTCAATCGCGTGCGTTAAGGCGTCAACCCCCGTGGCGGCCTTAAGGGAAGCCGGCATGCTCGCCATCATATCCGGGTCGATAATCGCCACCAAAGGAATATCGTGCGGGTCGACACATACAAATTTGCGCCGACGCTGTTCATCGGTGATCACATAATTTATCGTCACTTCCGCCGCGGTCCCGGCCGTGGTGGGAATGGCAATAATCGGCACGCTGGGCGAGGTGGTCGGCGCGACGCCTTCCAGGCTGAGCACATCGGCAAAATCGGGGTTATTGATGATGATGCCGATAGCCTTGCTGGTATCTTGTGGCGAACCGCCGCCGATGGCAATCAGGTAATCCGCCCCGGCCTGTTTAAATGCGCTTACGCCACGCTTGACCACATCAACGGTCGGGTTCGGCATGACTTCATCAAATACGGCGAAATCCAAACCTGAGCTTTTCAATAATTCCAATACGCGGGTAGCAATATTCACCCGAATTAACTCTTTATCGGTAACAATTAGCGCTTTTTTATAACCATGCGATTTCGCTTCATCAATAATATGCGAAATTGCGCCCCGGCCGAAATAGGCGGTTTGATTCAAAATAATACGATTTGTCATAATAATAACCTTGGGGTTTATAACGACATGAAGGATAAGATAAGGGTATATCAACGACGAGCAGTAGAAATAGTTTCAATCCGCTTTTGGGTATAATAAACCAGCAAAATCCACCAAACCTTCCTCTCCGTGCCGGCGGTAAATAAAATATGGCAATAGGATGAAGAATATACTGATAATTCGATATCGGGCTTGCCACGCGGATTTTTATTACATTCATCCGGCCTCGGGTTACTGGCGTTTTGATTAAATGTCGCTGAATGAATTTGTGATCACCATCACTCTTCTCTTTAGATGAATGCCATGGCGGGCGAAAAGATGGCAGTACCGATAAGGTAAAACCATTAACAATGCTTAAAAATAACCGCCATGCATAACGCTAATAATTTATTCAAGATCTTCCCTATCACGTTATAGAAATATAATTTAAAGGAATTTTTCAATGGGCAGTTCAATCATACTCGGTATTTTCTGGCACTTTGTGGGTGCCGCTTCTGCCGCTTGTTTTTACGCGCCGTTTAAACAGGTGCGACGCTGGAGTTGGGAGACCATGTGGTCGCTGGGCGGCTTCTTTTCCTGGATCGTCCTGCCCTGGACGGTCAGCGCCATCCTGTTGCCCGATTTTTGGGGATATTACGGCTCATTTTCCCTTTCGACGCTGCTGCCGGTATTTCTGTTTGGCGCCATGTGGGGCATCGGAAACGTCAATTACGGCCTAACCATGCGTTACCTCGGTATGTCCATGGGCATCGGCATTGCCATCGGCATCACCCTGATCGTCGGGACGCTGATGACGCCCGTTATTCAGGGTAAATTCGGCGCGTTGATCAGTTCAACCGGCGGACAGATTACCCTCTTGGGCGTGTTGGTCGCGGTGATAGGCGTGGGCATCGTCAGCTACGCCGGCGTAATGAAGGAACGGGCTTTGGGTATCGGCGCCCAAGAGTTCAACCTGAAAAAAGGGCTGATCCTGGCCGTTATGTGCGGCATTTTCTCCGCCGGCATGTCGTTCGCCATGGATGCCGCCCTGCCGATGCTGGCCGCGGCGAAAAACGTCGGTATTAGCCCATTGTATGTGGCCCTGCCAAGTTATGTGGTGATCATGGGCGGTGGCGCCATCGTCAATTTGGCGTATTGCTTTATCCGGTTGGCCACTAAACCCGAACTGTCATTGAAGGCGGATTTCTCGCTCGGTAAAAGCCTGTTGCTGGCTAACGCGCTGTTCTCCATTCTCGGCGGCGTGATGTGGTATTTACAGTTCTTCTTTTATGCCTGGGGGCAGGCCAACATTCCGGTTGAATACCACTACGTTAGCTGGATGCTGCACATGAGCTTCTATGTACTGTGCGGCGGCCTGGTGGGACTGGTGCTCAAGGAATGGCTGGGTGTGGGCAAAAAACCCGTACGGATACTGTGTATTGGCGCGTTGGTGATTATTCTGGCGGCCAATATCGTCGGCCTCGGTATCGCGGCCTAATAGGAGAGAGAAAAAGATGACGATACGTAATCTTGCCGCGATAGATCTTGGCGCTTCCAGCGGAAGGGTAATGCTGGCGAGCTGGCAGACCGCGTCCCAAACGCTGACCATTAAACAAATACATCGTTTTACTAATGGCTTCAAACCGGTAGCCGGCCATGATTGTTGGGATTTGGACCAACTGGAACGGGAAATCATGACCGGTCTGGTTAAATTGGACCACGATGGGGTACGACTGGATGGTATTGGTATCGACACCTGGGGTGTCGATTATGTATTGCTCGACGAGCGGGGCGAACGGGTTGGCGAAGCGGTGTCTTATCGCGACCATCGCACCGATGGCGTGATGAACCGTGTGACCGCCAAGCTGAGCCGTCAGATGCTGTATCGCCATACCGGTATCCAGTTTTTACCGTTTAACACGCTATATCAACTTAAGGCGCTGTGCGAGCAACAGCCCGATATCATCGCGAAAGCCGCACATTTTTTGATGATCCCGGATTATTTTACCTATCGCCTGACCGGAAAAATCAATCGCGAATACACCAATGCCAGTACCACGCAAATGCTCAATTTGGCTAACGGCGACTGGGATCAGCGCCTGCTGGATTATCTCGGCATACCAAAGCGTTGGTTCGGCACCCCGCGTCTGCCCGGCAATACCGTGGGGGAATGGACCAGCCCCGCCGGGCGTGCGGTGCCGGTTATCGCGGTGGCCAGCCACGACACCGCCAGCGCGGTGGTGGCCGCGCCGCTCAAGGATCGGCACAGTGCTTACCTCAGCTCCGGTACCTGGTCGCTGATGGGATTTGAAAGCGATACGCCCTATAATAATGATGCGGCGTTGGCGGCCAATATTACCAATGAGGGCGGCGTCAGCGGTACGTTTAGGGTGTTGAAAAATATCATGGGGCTTTGGTTGCTCCAGCGGATTTGTCTGGAGCTGTCGATCGACGATTTACCGGCGCTGATCGCCCGGGCGGCCGAGCTCCCGCCGTTTGCCAGCCTGATTAATCCCAATGACGAACGGTTTCTCAATCCCCCCTCGATGGCGCAGGCTATTCGCGAGGCGTGCCGCGAAACCGACCAGCCGGTACCGCAAGACGACGCCGCATTGGCCCGGGCGATCCTCGACAGTCTGGCGTTGTGCTATCGCCAGGTGTTGCAGGAACTGAGCGCGCTGCGGGGTGCCGAGCTTAACCATCTGTATATCGTCGGCGGCGGGTGCCAAAATCAGCTGCTCAATCAGCTGTGCGCGGACAGTTGCCAGATCCCGGTCACCGCCGGTCCGGTGGAAGCCACGACGCTCGGAAACGTCGGTTGCCAACTGATGACGCTGGGGGATGTGGCCGATCTTGCGAGTTGGCGCCGCATCGTGGCGCGCAGTTTCCCGCCGAGCCGGTTTTTACCGCAACCGATTTCCGGTTTTGCCGACGTTTGGCAGCGGTTTGAGGGGATTAGCCGGCGCGTCAAGGATACGGCCTAACGGGCCGGCCACCAGAATTCGCGCAATTAACCCGGCGCCACCGGCTGGGCTCAACCGTCTCGTTAGCCCTTTGAGCCCAGCAGGATCGCCAGTTTTTCCCCGCCGCTAATGTGTTCCAGCGTCAGTTTGACCGATAGCGTCAGGGGCACCGCCAGCAACACGCCGGCTATTCCCAGCAGCCCGCCCCAGACCAGCAACGATATCACTACGGTGCTGGTGGATAAATCAAGCTTTCGCCCGATCAGATAGGGGTCCAGCAGGCAGCCCAAAATGAGGTTGATCAGCACGAATGCCAGCAGCACCAAGGCGCCGGCGCCGATGCCGTTAAACAGGAACGTCTGAACCAACGGCGGGATGGCGGCAATGACCGAGCCCACCACCGGAATAAAATTGAGTAAAAACGCTAATACGCCCCATATAAAGGCGAATTTTATGCCTAACATCAGCAAAACACCCCATACGGCCAGGCCGATCAGCAGGCTAATCAGCGTCTTCAACATTAAATAGCGGGTGACGGAATCCATACCATGGCGGATGGCCGCCAGAGCGGCCGGAGAGTGGCGTAATATACGATGGCTCTTGGCCGTTAACGCCGGTACCTCGATCAACATAAATATTACCATCAGAAACACCACCAGCACGGCCGAGAGAGTATCCGATATCCGGCCGAGGGTGCGGGTGGCCATCAGCAGCAACTGGCCAGGATCGAATAAAGCCATCACCTCATCCGTCGTTAGCGACAGGCCGGCCCGCGCCAGGGGGGCAAGTCCGGCGGCGAGATGTTCCGCCAGCAGTCCCCGCATCTGGGTGCTCATCTGCGTCAGTTCCGGCAAGGTGCCGATGATTTGCATCAATGTGAGCAATAGCAAGACCAGCAACCCTCCGCTTAGCAGTGCAATGGCGGCCAATCGCGGCAGCCACAACCGTGACATCAGCACGATGAACGGCTCCAGGACAATGGCCAGAAACAGCGCCAACAACAGCAGCACAATCGTTGAGGAGGCGAGGCGGATTCCCAGCATGAGGATAACCAGGCAAGCCAGAAGGATCATGCCCCTCAGCCAGGTGTCGCGGGGAATATCGGATGGATTCATGCTGGTCTCCTTCTAATGGAATACGCCTTGGCGGACAACTTTCCGATAATAAACACAAGCGAGGCAGAGATAAGCGCGCAAAATCACGGTCGGTAAAATTTGAGTCAATAGAGAGTTTTCTCACCTGGGGATTAAGGCAATATCACGCATAGTCCGGATGCCGACAATAATAAGGCCGTGCCTTTTATAGCATTTGATTGTTGCCAAACCCGATCAATGAAACTTATTACGGGAATCTTGAACGTTTAAAGTAATGGCCAAGTATTTATTGAGAGTTTTTGGCTATCAAGGCGTCTGGCCCGTTTGCTATAAACGATTAGAGAAATTAATGTTAACGATGCCTGATTTTATACCAACATTTTTATATCAGCATTAGGTAAGTTGAAAAATTCTAATGGATTAATAATTTAAAAATAATTGAATATTAATTATTATTTTTGGTAAGCAAGGTCGATGAGGAAATTGGCAGGCCGAGTTCTGAAAAACAGCCGTTTGCCGCATTCATTCCAACCTGTTAATATTACCGTTTCCATTGGTGTCGCCATGCGTTATCCCGAGGACGATTTCACGCACCGCCTCCATCTGACCGATCGGGCGCGCGATGAAACCAATAATAGGGAAAAAAGACAGGTCGTCATGGGGCCGCCGCCTTAATAAAATATGTGTGGCGGCATCAGGGTAGCGAAGAGAATAATAATGTTGTAAGAATAAAAAATGATACTATAAAAATCAGGAATATATCAATATCGAGATTTAGGCGCATATAGTTTCGCTCATCTGTTTTTGAAGATATATACTGCTTTTTTTTTGCCCGATGTTCTGTGACATATTCGACATATTCGACATATTCGACATATTCGCTTGCGACCCGAACCGCGACTCATATTCAGCGACGGTTATGTGGATAGCGCATAACGGAAAATATAAAAAGAATATCAATATTCATGATATATACCCTACATTATCCGAGTTGCTGGAAGGCGGCCGGTCACGGTCCCCTAAGGGGCGCGAGTCCCATGGCCGGGCCGAGTATTGCCAACGCACCTGCAACTTGAAGAATAACGGGTATAGAAATCATTATCGCGATAGCACAGGGCGGACAATGATCGTTCGCGCGTGATGCAGCGCTAATTTTTTTCCTTATCAAACGGGTAAAGTTTGACATTATAACCATATAAAAAGAAGGGTCTTAGCCTCGTTGGGATACATGCGTGATGTTTACGCGACGTACACCCCATACCTGCAGGTGAAACCCCCCGCATTACCCTAGGCGCCGCCGCTTCGAGATTTGCCGGCTTGACTTATTACCCACCCTACAGACATGCCACTATGAAAACTGAGCAAGTTAAATATCCAGGCATCCCAAGCGTGATTCACGGAAACGGTGCCGTTGCGTATGTGATGAACCACGTGTGTGGCGGGGTGATCGGCTATCCGATTACCCCGTCGACGGAAATTGCGGAAATTTTCGAAGCCGCACGGGCCGAGGGAGGGCTCAACGTTTGGGGTAAACATCCGTTCTTCTTTAGCCCCGAGGGAGAGCATTCCGCGCAAAGCGGCGCGCTGGGGGCGGCGTTGACCGGCGGCAAATTTATTTCGAATGCGTCGTCGAGCCAGGGCATACTTTATGCGCTTGAGTCGCATTACGTGACGGTAGGCAAAAAGGTGGGCGGGTTTGTGCTGCAGGTTGCGGCCCGGGTCGTGTCGAAACACGCGCTGAACGTTATGGCCGGCCATGACGATGTCTATGCGTTGCTCTCCTCTGGCTACACCATACTCTTCGGCGCTAATCCGCAGGAAGCGGCGGACCTGGCGGCCATTGCCTACCGTGTCTCATCCTTATCGCTGATTCCCGTCGCCAACGCCATGGATGGGTTTACCACCAGCCATATGCTCTGCGAAGCGCTAATGCCCGAGCCGGCGTTGCTGGCCGACTATTTGGGCGATCCGGCCGGGCGCATTAAGTCGCCAACGCTGGCGCAGGACATGCTTTATGGCGCCAAAGGTCGGGTTTATCAGCTTACTCAGTATGTATTGCGTCACCAGGAGGATATCAACGCCGAGAATAGGCTAAAGCTGCAACGTTTTCTCGAACATGACGCGCCGCGCATTGAACAAGACCGGGAGGGTAAGCTGTTAACCCCGACGCTGGATTGGTTGCCGGCGCGACTCCACGGTCCATGGCGGCGGCAATGGCTGAACGCGTTTGAGCGCGGCACCCGGCAGCGGGTGCCGGCGTTAATCGACGTTAACAATCCCGGGCTGACCGGCGGGGTGCAGAATCAGCCTGATTTCCAGGCCGGAGCGGCCGATCACCGTACTCATTTTGCCAGTGCGGTGCCGGCGCTGGTGCGCCAGGCGATGGACGAATATGCCACGTTGACCGGACGCCGCTACCTGCCGGTTCAGACGTTTATGTGCGAGGATGCCGAAAGCGTTATGATCGGTTTGGGCTCCGTCACCGACGATATCGAGGCGGTGGTCGCACATCTGCGCCGTCAGGGCCGGAAAGTGGGATTGGTGGCAATTAAGTTGCTGCAGCCCTTCCCCGAAGCCGAGTTGGTGGCCGCGCTGCAAGGCAAGCAGCAGATTACGGTACTGGAACGTTCTGACCAGACGGAACTGACGATGCGGGTCACCCGCGCCTTGTTCAAAGGCCGCGAAAACGCCGATAGTCCTCGTCATCCGGGCATTCCCGCCATTACCGCCATGCCAAGGCTGACGACGGCCATCTTCGGCCTTGGCGGGCATGATCTGCAGCCCCGGCATCTGATCGCCGCGTTTAAGCAGATGGCGGACGGCCAGGGCGCGCCGCTTATTTATTTGGGATCGCAATTTTTCGCGCGAGCGCCGTCACCTTATCTAGAGGAGCTGCAGACGCGACTAAAAGGCGCGTATCCCGAAACCGCGCTGATGGCGTTAGAGACCGAACCGAATCCTGACCTGCTGCCGGCGGGCGCGTTTCGTATCCGTTTCCACTCGGTGGGCGGCTACGGCACCATCGCCACCGGTAAACTGATGACCGATATTTTGGCCGGCGCGCTGGGTATGCACTCAAAATCGGCACCGAAATACGGTTCCGAAAAAAGCGGGGCGCCGACCAACTACTACATTACCCTCAGCCCGGAACCGGTGAAGATTACCAACGCCGAACTGGAAGAGGTTGAGGTGGTGGTTTCGCCCGATCATAAGGTGTTTAGCCATACTAACCCGCTGCGCGGTCTGGCGACCGGCGGTTCCTTTATTATGCAATCCAATCTTTCCCCTGCTGAGGTTTGGCAGGAACTGCCGGCATCCGCCCGGGAAATCATGCGGGCAAAAAAGATCCATTTTGTCATTATCGACGCGTTTGCCGTCGCAAAAAAACATGCGCCGTCGCCGGAGTTGGAAACCCGCATGATGGGTATTGCGTTTATTGGCGCGGTGGTGGGGAACGTCGAGCGGATAGCGAAGGGGGCGTCGTCGGACGCGATCCTGGCAAAAATCCGCCAGCAGATCACCAAAAAGTTTGGCGCCAAGGGGAAGGCGATCGTTGAGGGGAATATGGCGGTGATCGGTGATGGTCTCAATGCGACGCAACGCGTCGATTATGCCTCGGCCGCGTTGATTGAGCGCGATCCCCCATCGACGGATGCGCGCGCACCACGGCCATTGTCCCTCTCGCCGGGACAACTTAACGGTACGTCGATACTCAAGGGTCTGTTCGACCATGAGTATTACGAGGAAATGATCGCCCGGCCTTTCCGTGAAGGCACTATCAGCGAGGCGCCGGTCTTGCCTGGTACCGGCCTGTTTATGCCGGCCGGCACCGCGGTGGCAAAGGATAAAGGATTGTTTCGCCGTTCCGTGCCGGAGTTTCACGCCGACCTCTGTACCGGCTGTATGGAATGCGCGCTGGTATGTCCTGACGCGGCGATCCCGAATACGGTACACGATATTCACGAACTGCTGCTGGCGGCAATACACCGGCTTGAGGTAGGGGAACCCCAGCGCGAGGCGCTACGGATACACCTTTATCCGATGATTGACGGGATACGGGAGATCTATCGCCAGGGCAAAACGTCGCGGCCATTGCACGATATCGTGGCCGGCTTGGCGGCGGAGCTGACCATTGAAAACGAGAGCCTGCGGCACAATTTCGTTAAGTTAGCCCAGGTCCTGTCGGTCTATCCCGTCGCCCGCACCCGGCCTTTCTTCGACGCGGCGGAAAAAAGCCGTGCCGGCAGCGGCGGACTTTTTGCCGCCACCCTAGACCCGTGGAAATGTACGGGTTGCCTTGAATGCATCAGCGTATGCGGTCCCGGCGCGCTGGTGGCGCGCGATCAAACGGCGTCCCTGCGCGATGACTTGCAGGCACGTTTTGCGTTTATGCAGGCAATGCCGACCACGCCGGCGCGTTTTTATGCCGACGCGCTTACGCCCGGCGCTGAAATTAAGCGGCTATTGCTTGATCCCGGCAATTATTACGCCACCACCGGTGGCCATGGCGGATGTCGCGGTTGTGGCGAAGTGACGGCCATCCGGTTGGTGATGTCCCTCAACCATGCGATCACCGAACGGCGCCAGCATGAACACCTTGGCGATCTGGAGCAACTCCTCGCGCAGCTGGGCGCGAAACGAGATTCCCTGCCTGACGGCGATAATATTCGACGCGAGCGCCTGGGAGACCTTATCCGTACGCTGGAAAGCCGGCTTTATCTCTATGAAGGCGGCCCACGGGGGCAGGGGCCGGCCGGGGCCGTGGTCGCCAACTCTACCGGGTGCAGCAGTGTCTATGCCTCAACCTTTCCCTATAACTGCTATAACGACCCCTGGGTCAATAGTCTATTCCAGGATGCGCAACCGCTGGCCAAAGGCATCTTCGAGGGGCTGGCCGCGCAGCTGGCTGGCGACGTGCGCGCGCTGCGCCTGGCGCGCCTTGAACTGGAAGATAGCTATCGGCCGGAGGTGCACGACGCGCAGTTGCGTTACCTTTCGTGGGAACAGTTCACCGCCGGTGAGCTCGGGTTGCTGCCGACGGTGATGACCTTGGGCGGCGACGGCGCAACCTATGACATCGGTTTCGGCGCGTTATCGCGCATCTTGACCAGCGGCACGCCGCTTAAGGTGGTGGTGCTTAATTCCGGTGCCTATTCCAATACCGGCGGTCAGGCATCCACGTCGAGCTATATCGGCCAGGACGCCGATCTGGCCCGTATCGGGAAAATCCAGGGCGGCAAACACGAAGCGCGTAAGGAACTGGGTCTTATTGCCTCGTTCCATCCCAAGGTTTTTGTGTGTTCGAGCGTCACCGCGCTACCGGCGCATTTCCTCAAAAATACCCTGGAATTCCTTAATTATGTGGATGGACCGGCGGTAATGGATATCTATACCCCCTGTCAAAGCGAGCACGGTATTACCGATGCCGCCGCCGCCCAACATGGCCGGTTGGCGGTAGAAAGCCGAATGAATCCGGTTTTTGTCCACGATCCGCGGCGCGGGTCAGCGCAACATGAATGGCTTTCTCTGGAAGGTAATCCCGATCTGGACCAGGATTGGACCACCACCACGCTGGAATACCTTGACCAGGATGGCCAGTTGCAAGGGCAAACCATGGCGTTGACGCCCGCGGTGTTCGCGCTGGGGGAAAATCGCTTCAGGAAGCAATTTCACGCCTTGGCGGCCGCTGACGATACGCGGGCGGTGCCGGTGGAGGCGTTTATCGATTTACCGTCGGCGGAACGTGCGCAACGCGTTCCTTTTATTTATTCGGTTGACGCCGACCGCCATCTGCAAAAACTCGGAATGTCCGAGTCTCTGATTGAACTGGTGGCTGAGCGCCGCACCTGCTGGCGTATGCTGCAATATCTCGCCGGCCGGCAAAGCGTGAAAACGGCGCAGGATCACCGTGCCGCAATGGATGAGCTGCTTTCGCGGTATCAAACGTCGGTACGGCAGCGTGAAACGACCCTGGATGACATTGCCCGCGCCATGTCCCGCCTGGCGGCGTCGAGTAAGGCACCCGCGGGTCAAGACGGCTTGATTCCCATCACGTTGGTGGACGAAGCGCCATCACCGAGTGCGGCACCCGGCGCGGAACTGCGGGTGCCGGTGATGCTGGCGCCGGAAAATCAGGATAAGTGCACCAATTGTAAAACCTGCTACCAGGATTTGCCGGAGCTGTTCGAAAGAACACGGATCGTTATTCAGGGTGAAAGTCGGGACGTCGCGCGTCTGATCCCCGGCGTGCTGGATCGAATTACGATCACCCCGGAGCTTGAGCGTAGCATTCAGCGTGTGGCGGCCAACTGTGATGCGGAGATTATACAATGAGCATAGATAGGGCATTTTCCTCCCCGCCGGACGAGCTGCGCCGTTATCTTAGCGCCGGCAGCGCGCTGGACAATACGCGCGCGCAGTTGGCGGCGCTGGAACAGACCGACGCGGTGACGACCTATCACCAGCAGATGGGGCTGTTAAGCCGCCGGCTACTTGACCAGCCCACGCTGTTTCGCGACATGTTTATTACCGACGGCACCCAGGCCGTGGCCTGGGAATTCCAACAAGATGAACTTGGCGCCGAATTTATCCATGCGTTGTGGGACGTATTGTTGTGTGACAATGATGCCAGCAGACTACTGATGCGCTTTGTTTGGGAGGTTCCGCTTAAGCTAAAACGTAAATTTATCCGCGCCATCGACCGGCATCTGTCAGAACGCTACCCCATGTTCAAAGGACTGTCCGAAAACTGGCCGGCCGAAAATGCCATTCCCCCCTATATCCGCGCGCCTGAACAACGCGCGCGGGATTTTGACCTGGTTAACCAGGGCTATCTTGGTTATGGCAATCTGGGCTACAGCGCCCGTGAAATTGAACTGCTGGTTTGGCTCGAGGCCCTACGCGACAAGCAGTGTGAAGACCGCCCATGCGAAATCGGCCTGCGAACGACCGGCCAAGCGGCGGTCCAAGGGGGATGTCCGGTCAAGATACATATTCCGGAAATGTTGAATCTGCTCGGCACCGGCCGTTTTCGCGAGGCCATGGAGCTGATAGAAAGCTGCAATCCGCTGCCCAACGTGACGGGACGGGTTTGCCCGCAGGAGCTGCAGTGCCAGGGTGTCTGTACCCAGCAGAAACGGCCGATTGAAATCGGCCAGCTTGAGTGGTATTTGCCCCAGCGTGAAAAGCTGATGTTGGCCGGGCCGGGAAGCGCCCGTTTTGCCGATCGTCCCGATCCCTGGCGCCTTGGCGAGAAACCGCCGATTGCGGTGGTGGGGTCCGGTCCGGCCGGACTGATCAACGCCTATCTGCTGGCGGCGGAGGGATTTCCGGTTACGGTGTTTGAAGCGTTCCACGCGCTGGGTGGGGTGTTACGCTACGGCATACCCGAATTTCGATTGCCGAATGAGCTGATAAACGATGTGGCCGACAAAATTACCGGGTTAGGCGGCAAATTTGTGACGAATTTCGTTGTCGGCAAAACCGCTACGCTCGATGATTTGAAAACCGCAGGCTTCTGGAAAATCTTTGTTGGCACCGGGGCCGGGTTGCCGCGTTTTATGAACATTCCGGGCGAGCATTTGCTGAATGTGATGTCGGCCAACGAATTTCTTACCCGCGTTAATCTTATGCAAGGGGCGAGTGAGGAATATGAGACGCCGTTGCCGGAGATTAAGGACCAGCAGGTAATGGTCATCGGCGGCGGTAATACCGCCATGGATGCCGCGCGCACTGCCTTACGTCTGGGTGGGCGCGTCACCATCGTCTATCGCCGCACGCAAAGCGAAATGCCGGCACGTCGTGAAGAACTGCAGCATGCGCTCGAGGAGGGGATTGCGTTGAAGGTCCTGCGCGCGCCCAGCGAGTTCACGGGAGACGATCGGCATTTCGTTAAGCAGGCCTTGCTAGACGTCATGGCGCTGGGGGAACCCGACGCATCAGGCCGCCGCCGTCCGGTGATCACCGGCAAAACGGAGGTCATGCCGGCCGATTTGGTGATAATGGCGCTCGGCAATACGCCTAACCCCATTATTAAAGACGCGGAGCCCGACCTCCTCACCACGCAATGGGGGACCATCGAAACGGGACCGGGCTCGCAGCACACCTCCCTCAGCGGTATTTACTCCGGCGGCGACGCGTCGCGCGGCGGGTCCACGGCCATTAACGCCGCGGGCGACGGGCAGGCGGCGGCACGTGAAATTATCGGCGAACTGAATCTTGCCTCGGACGATATCCGGCAAAGAGTGGACCGGGCCGACGTTTACTCGCGGCTTGCCGCCGCGCCGAAACGCATCATGGCAAAAGTAGAACTGGCTGGCGGCATTGTCGAGTTTACCGTCCATGCGCCACTGATTGCCAGCGCAGCCCATGCCGGGCAATTTGTCCGCGTACTGCCTTGGGCGAGCGGTGAGCTGATCCCGTTGACCTTGGCCGACTGGAACGCGGCGGAAGGGAGCATCTGCCTGGTAGTGCAGGGGGCGGGCAGCAGCAGTCTGGCCATCAACCAGATGCAGGTCGGCGAGGCGTTCGCCGGTATCGCCGGTCCGCTTGGGCGCCCCAGTATTATCCACCGCTACCCGGGCAATAAGACCGTGGTGTTTACCGCCGGCGGCGTCGGGCTGCCGCCGATTTATCCGATTATGCGCGCGCATTTGCGCGCCGGTAATCATGTCACGCTGATAGCCGGTTTTCGCCAAGCCGATGCGCGGTTTTGGACCGACGACAACCAGCCTGTCGCCAGGCTGCAGGCTGAATTTCCGGCGCTGCTGGCGGTTATTTATACCAGTAACGACGGTAGCTTCGGGGTGAAAGGCTTGGTGACCGGCCCGCTGCAGGATATGCTCAACGCCAACCAGCACGGACTGGATCCGGAAATCGCCGAGGTTGTTGCCATCGGGCCGCCGTTAATGATGCGCGCGGTCAGCGATCTGACGCGCCCGTACGGTGTTAAAACCGTTGCCAGCCTGAACTCCATCATGGTCGACGCCACCGGCATGTGCGGTGCCTGCATGGTACCGGTGAATCTCAATGGTAAACTGGTGCGTAAACATGCCTGCATCGATGGGCCGGAAATAGATGCTCACCTTATTGACTGGGACAAATTCCTGCCGCGGTTTACTCAGTTCAACGCGCAGGAACGGGCGAGCAGGGTGCGGCACGGGTTGGGGTAACATTTTTTGCTGGGCTATTTTTGCGATAAGCGCATAATGAGCGCTTTTGCGCGGGCGTCATGGTGACTTGACGCGCGCCAACGGCTTTCGGATGTTCCCGCAATCACATGAGCACAGAACAAAAACAGTCATTATCGGTCGTCACATTAGCGGCAATTGGCGTGGTCTATGGTGATATCGGCACCAGTCCACTTTACACCCTGAGGGAGTGCTTTTCCGACAGTTATGGCATCGCGGTGCGGCCCGATGCGGTATTCGGCTTTCTTTCGCTGATTTTCTGGATGCTGATCCTGATTGTCTCGCTGAAATACCTTCTCTACGTCATGCGGGCCGATGACGCGGGGGAAGGGGGGATCATGACGCTAATGTCGTTGGCCGGGCGAAACACCGTGGCGAGCACCACCACGCTTATCGTGGTGCTTGGGCTGATTGGCAGCGGGTTTTTCTACGGCGACGTGGTGATTACTCCGGCCATTTCGGTGATCTCCGCCATGGAAGGGCTGGTGATCGTCGCGCCTGAATGCGAGCCGTATATTGTTACCGCCTCAATCGTGGTGATTACCCTGCTGTTTATGATTCAAAAACACGGCACCGGCAGCGTAGGCAAGCTGTTTGCGCCGGTGATGCTGGTTTGGTTTATTACCCTGGCGGTCCTGGGGGCGCGCAGTATCATCGCTTATCCGGAAGTTCTGCAGGCGCTTAACCCGAAGTGGGCGATAGGGTTTTTTGCCGAATTCAAGAAACTCTCCTTTTTTGCCTTGGGCGCGGTGGTGCTGTCGATCACCGGTGTCGAAGCGCTCTATGCCGATATGGGGCATTTCGGCAAAGTCCCCATTCGTTTAGCCTGGTTTTCGGTGGTGCTGCCTTCTCTGGTGCTCAACTATTTTGGCCAGGGTGCCCTGCTGCTGAGAAATCCGGCCTCCATTGCCAATCCGTTTTTTCTGCTGGCGCCCGACTGGGCGCTGATCCCGCTGCTGGTACTGGCGGCGTTGGCGACGGTGATCGCTTCGCAGGCGGTCATTTCCGGCGTGTTTTCCCTGACGCGCCAGGCGGTACGCCTGGGTTATCTGCCGCCGATGCGGATTATTTATACGTCGGAAATCGAGGCCGGCCAGATTTATGTCCCGGTGATTAACTGGATTTTATATATCGCGGTGGTGCTGGTGATCCTGGTCGCGCGCCACTCAAGCAACCTGGCGGCGGCTTACGGTATCGCCGTCACAGGCACCATGCTGCTGACCAGCGTGCTGGTGACCTGGGTTGCGGTCAAGAACTGGCACTGGAACCGCCTGCTGGTCTCGTTGATTTTGGTAACGCTGCTTATCATCGATGTGCCGATGTTTTCCGCCAATGCGCTGAAACTGTTCTCCGGCGGTTGGTTGCCGCTGACGCTGGGCATGGTGATGTTTATCATCATGACCACCTGGAAGAGCGAGCGCTTTCGTTTGCTGCGGCGGCTGAACGCCCACGGCAATTCTCTGGAGGCCATGATCGCTTCCCTGGAAAAACACCCGCCGGTCCGGGTCCCGGGCACCGCGGTGTTTATGTCGCGCGGCATTAACGTCATCCCCTTTGCCCTGTTGCATAACCTCAAACATAACAAAGTGTTGCATGAACGCGTTATTTTACTGACGTTGCGCACCGAGCACACCCCTTATGTGCATAACGTTCGGCGGGTGGTTATCGAGCAACTTTCGCCTACCTTCTGGCGCGTGGTTGCCCGCTATGGCTGGCATGAAAAACCGAATATGCTTGAGGTTTTCCATCGCTGCGGGCTGGAAGGCTTGTCCTGTCAGATTATGGAAACGTCGTTCTTCATGTCCAAAGAGTCGCTGATTTTGGCAAAACGGCCCTGGTATCTGTTTTTGCGCGGCAAACTGTTTATTTACCTTAGCCGCAATGCCCTGCGCTCGGCCGAAGAGTTTGAAATCCCACCGAACCGCCTGGTGGAGCTGGGAACACAAATCGAAATCTAGGCGGCGGGTACGCAACGCGGCGGCCATCAAACTTTCCACCGCGTTCCCCTTCGACCCCTCTGATGTCCGGCCCGTTAAGCAACGGGCCGGTGTTTTATTCAATCTCCAGGCGTGATACTGGCAATATTGCCAAAAGCTAAATAACCCGCCGGTCTGAATCCACGTCATTGGCGGCGACAATGACGCTGGAAAGGATCATTCCGACCAGCACCGGCGCGGCCTCTTTAGCATGAGCATATTGCGCCGGTGCGCAGGGTGTAAGTAAATCCTAGCCCGCTAAACCCCTGCTCGGTGTCGATTTCGGCAAACAGCAGCGCGACTTCCTTAAGGGCGGTTTGTCGGCCGGTCAGGACCTTGGCGTCGCTGACGGCGGTCGGTTGTTCGATGGCGGCAGGGCGACCTGGCGACCGATACACGTCTTGCGCTGGTCGCCATGGGCCGCCCTGGCGCACCGATCGGCCTGCTATCGGCGCGCGTCGTTCACCGGCGGCGGTTATTTTACCGTGAAGGCATACTGTCCTTTGGTTTTGTGGCCATCCACCGAGACAACATGCCATTCGACCCGGTATTTACCGGTGGTTAAGGGGGCTGACAGCGGAATAAGCAGCTGCTTGTTATCGGCGGCGGCAACGGCAGGCTTGCCGGTGGTTAAGGATTTGCCCGCGGCGTCAGTCAAGACGATGCCGCTAAAGGCCGGTTCCACCCCTTCGCTAAATGAGAGACTCAATTGCCGCGGTGGAGCCTGCACCACGCTTTGATCGGCGGGCTGCGCCTGTTCCAGGTGCGCATGGGCCTGCGCCTGCTGGGTTATCGCCAGGCCGGCCATCAATGCCACGGCGGCGCTAAGGCGGGTAAAGGTATTCATTGACATGGTTGTATCCTGTTTTATTGACGATGGCGCCGCGGCGATCGGCTTGAACACGGGTCGGCATCTGGCCGGACGTTCAAGCACGGGGCGCCTGGGGCGGAGCAGATTGAATAACTGGGCAATGAGGCAATGGCGTTAACAATCGTAGCGGAATGATACTCGTTTCTCTTTGGTTTGTTTAATAAAATATCCCTATTTTTCAACGACGGCGCAGGGATCGCTTTATGGCGCCGCCGTTAATCACGGCTTCGTCCCGGCGCCTGGTTGGTTTTTAGGGTTCCAGCGCGACGATTTCAAAATGGTGTTTGCGATCGACAATATAGCCTTTGACTTCTTTGCGGATCGGCTCATAAACCGTTGAATGGGCAATGAGTAGCGCGGGGACCTGATCGTGCATAATCACCTGGGCCTGTTGATAGAGTTCGGCGCGTTTCTGATGCTCTGATTCAACGCGGGCGCTCTGGATAATATCGTCAAACGGCCGGTAGCACCATTTGGAATAATTGGAGCCATTTAGCGCGGCGTCACAGCCGAATAGCGTGGCGAAAAAGTTATCCGGATCGCCGTTATCGCCGGTCCACCCCGCCATCATGGTCTCATGCTCGCCGTTTTTTGCCCGTTTCAGGTATTCACCCCATTCATAGGTTACTATCTTGGCTTTGACGCCGATTTTTGCCCAATCCGACTGGATCATTTCAGCCATGCGCCGCGCATTCGGATTGTAGGGGCGCTGTACCGGCATGGCCCAAAGGTCGATGGCGAACCCGTCCGGTAGTCCCGCTTCTTTCAGTAATTCGCGGGCCTTGATCGGATCGTAAGGATAGTCCTGCACGCGGTTGTTATACCCCCACATAATTGGCGGGATTAAATTTTTCGCGGCTTGTCCTCCACCCAGATATACCGCGCCGATGATGGCGTTTTTATCCACCGCCAACGTTAACGCCTGCCGAACTTTACGCTGATCCAAGGGTTTTTTTTGTACATTGAACGAGAGATAGCCAACGTTCAGCCCCGGTTGTTCCTTTACGACGATGTTTTTGTCCGCCTTCAACTTATCAATGTCGGCCGGATTGGGGAATGACATGACCTGACACTCGTTTTTTTGTAGTTTGGCATAGCGTATCGATGCATCGGGGGTAATGGAGAATACCAGGCTATCGATTTTAGGCTTATCGCCCCAATAGCCAGTAAACGCTTTATAGAGGATTTTAGAGTCTTTCTGATATTGCACTAATTGGAATGGGCCGGTGCCGATGGGTTGCAAATCCACTTTTTCCGGCGTTCCCGCCTTGAGCATCTTATCAGCATATTCCGCGGATATAATTGACGCAAAATCCATCGCCAGGTCGGCCAGAAAAGGCGATTCAGGTCGGGCCAGGACAAAACGGACGGTATCATCATCCACTTTCTCTATTTTGCTGATTAATTTGTCCAGCCCCATACCCTGAAAGTATTGGTAACTTCCTCCGGAAACGGTGTGGTAAGGATTGTCAGCGTCCTTTTGGCGATTGAAGGTAAATACAATGTCATCGGCATTAAAATCGCGCGTTGGGGTAAAGTCCGCGTTACTTTGCCATTTGACGCCGTGGCGTAAATGAAACGTGTAGGTTTTATTATCCGCACTGATATCCCACCGTTCCGCCAAACCCGGCTGAATATCCGTGGTGCCAACCTTGAATTGCACAATGCGGTTATAAATGGGGATTGAACTGGCATCATAAGTCGTACCCGAGGTGAATAATTGTGGATTAAACCCCTCGGGTGAGCCTTCCGAACAATAAACCAGGGTTTTCGCGGCAAGATTTGCCGAGAAAATAATAAATGCCAAAGGAATATAGGTAATTAACCGGCCATTTTTCACTTAATACCTCGATGGGTTGCAGATTTTCAACATCACGTTTTGCCTTTGCGCCTCAAGTATCACGCTATTCCCGGAACGCGTCCTGCCGGGTGCGTTTGATGGACGGAAGCGTGACCAACAAGAGCAGTCCGGCCGCCGCCGCCAGCAGCGCAAGCGAGAGCGGACGCGTCACGAAGGTGCTCAAATCGCCATGGGATAATAAAAGGGCGCGCCGGAAATACTCTTCCAATAGCGGACCCAGAACGAATCCCATCAATAGCGGAGCGGGTTCACAGTCCAGTTTTAATAAAATATATCCCAACAGGCCAAAACCGATGGCTTCAAACACGTCAAACACGGCATTTTGTACCGAATACACCCCAATACAGCAAAACACCAGGATCGCCGGATAGAGATAACGATAGGGGATGCGCAGTAGGCTGGCCCATAGGCCGATCAACGGCAGGTTGAGGATCACCAGCATCAGGTTACCGATCCACATCGAGGCCAATAATCCCCAAAATAACGCCGGGTTATGGGTCATCACCTGGGGACCCGGCTGAATATCGTGGATCATCATTGCCCCCACCATCAGCGCCATCACGGCGTTGGAGGGAATGCCCAACGTCAGTAAAGGGATAAACGAAGTTTGTGCCGCCGCATTGTTTGCCGCTTCCGGTCCCGCCACTCCCTCGATGGCGCCATGGCCGAACTCGGCGCGGTATTTACTGATTTTTTTCTCCAGGGCATAAGCCGAGAAGGAGGCCAGCGTTGCCCCGCCGCCGGGTAATAATCCCAATACCGAGCCAAGCAGCGTGCCGCGATAGATGGCGGGCCTCATGCGGGTGAAGTCGCGCTTATTCGGCCACAGGGACGCGATTTTACTGACCTCTGCCGCCTTACCGTGGTTGTCCTCTAAATTGCGGATGATCTCGGCAAAACCGAAGATGCCCATCGCCAGCGCGACAAAGCTCAGCCCGTCCGAAAGCTCCGGAATATTCAGGGTAAAACGCTGGGCGCCGGAATTGATATCGGTACCCACCAGGCCTAGCAGCAATCCCAGCACTATCATGGCCAGCGCTTTGATAAGCGATCCGGACGACAACACCACAGCGCCGATAAGCCCCAGGAACATCAGCGAAAAGTATTCGGCCGGACCGAAGCGAAAGGCGAATTCCGTAAGCGGAATGGCAAAGGCCGCCAGTACCAACGTGGCGACGCTGCCGGCAAAGAACGATCCTATGGCCGAGGTGGCCAGAGCCACGCCCGCCCGGCCTTGGCGTGCCATTTGATGGCCATCGATGGTCGTGACCACCGAGGCGGATTCGCCGGGGATGTTCAGCAGTATGGCGGTGGTGGAGCCGCCGTACTGCGCGCCATAATAAATACCGGCCAGCATGATGAGCGCCGCTTCCGGCGGCAGGGCATAGGTTGCCGGCAACAGCATGGCGATTGCCGCCACCGGACCCAAACCGGGCAGCACGCCGACCAAGGTGCCCAGAGTACAGCCGACAAAGCAGTAAAGCAGGTTTTCCCAAGACAACGCGGTACTGAAACCCAGCGCCAGATGCGCTAATAACGCCATAGCAAAGCCTTAATGGGAAAGAAGTGCTGGCCACACCGGGATCAGCTGATCCAGGCCCCAAATAAACAGCGCGACATTCAACGCTATCAGTACCGCTGCATTGGCAAGGGTGCCCATTAGGGTGAACCGATCGCTGGCTTTACTGGAAATAATCACCAGCAGCAGCAGTGAAACCGCCAACCCCGCGGGTTCAAGCAGCAGCGCGAACACCGTGGCCGCGCCCAATATCCACACGACTTTCTCCGGCCGCCATGATAGCGGCGCGCGCACGCGTTCGCGGCGGGAGAGCGATGTCATCATGGTTAGAAGCCCGAATAGCGCCAGCAGCGCGCCCAGGATCAGCGGCAAAAATCCCGCCCCCATGCGTGATGCGCTACCGATCGGGTATTGGTTCGCCAATCCGCTAAAACCACCGCCGACGATTAAAAAAAACCAGCCGGACCAGAAATCCTGAGGATGACGGATGACCGGCACGCGAACGCGCCGCGCCGCGGCGGTGTTGAAAGCAGGGACATTATCCATTCTGCGTCCTTTGACGGTTAACTCCGATAGGCATTATTGAATGCTGATGCCCGCGTCGTTGACGATTTTGCCATAACGCGACAGATCGCTTTTCAGCGTCTCGGCTAATTCCTGCGGTGTGCTGGCCTTAACGCCGTAACCCAAACTTTCCAATTGGCGCCTAACGTCGTTTGAACGCAGCACCTCGGCAAAGTCATGGTTCAATTGGGTAATCACGGCCGGCGGCGTGCCGGCCGGCGCCAGATAACCCTGCCAGCTTTCCACGCTAAAACCCGGTTGGCCGGACTCGGCCATGGTCGGTACGTCGGGCAATGCGGTCGAACGATACGAGGTGGTCACCGCCAGCGCTTTTAACCTGCCGCTTTTAACATATTCGGTGACCGCCGCCAGGGTAATCAGCGTGGCGTTGGTATGGCCGGCAATAACATCCAGCGCCGCCGGACCGCCGCCGGGATAGGGAATATAGGTAACCTTGCCGCCGGTCCGCTGATTAAGCATTTCATGGGCGATCTGGGCGATGCCGCCGTTGGTGGGCAGCCCGAGACTAAGGGTGCCGGGTTTTTCCCGGGTAACGGCCACATACCGTTCAAAGGTATCGATGCCAACGGTGGGATTCACCACCAGGATTTGCGGATTGACCACCGCTTTAATCACCGGCGTAAAGGCAGTGGCGGAATCGTAGGGTAATTTTTTGAATAATAGGGCGTTAAGGGTTAATGCCTCACCGGTTTGCAGCAAGGTGTAACCATCGTGGGGTGCTTTAGCCACCTTGGCGCTGCCAATGGTACCACTGGCGCCGGTGACGTTTTCCACGACCACCGGTTGCCCCCATTTTTCACTGAGTTTCTCCGCCAATACGCGGGTCAGTTTGTCGGCACTTCCGCCGGCCGCAACCGGCACGATAATTTTAACCGCTTTAACGGGAAATTTAACATTGTCATCAGCATTAACGACTCCCGACATCAATAGAACGAGACCGGCCGCCAGGGTTTTGAACCGAGCCATGAAATATTTCTCCGGTAATGAATGGATACATGTTTATTTATCTTACCGGCGGGGTGGAGGTTTCATAAATGCTTTAACCGGCTATGGTTAGTCATTATCAATCTGAACGATGGGCACTATTCCCGGTGAATAAGCCAGGCTTGAATTTAAAGACCATTTGGTCTAGAATGAACGGCATGGAACACTACATATCTCGCCCGTCGCCTCGTGGCCGCCCGCGAAGTTTTGATATTGACGCCGCCATCGAGCGTGCGATGGATGTCTTCTGGTCGAGCGGTTATCACGGCACTACGCTCCCCGATCTGTTGGCGGCGACGAGGCTTTCTCGCGGTAGTCTCTATGCCGCATTTGGCGACAAGCACGGGCTATTTCTCCGTGCCCTTGATCGGTATATCGCAGACGCGCTGGCGCGACTCGATGCCGAACTCGATTCATCAAGGAGCGCACTGGCGGGTCTACGGGTCTGTCTAGCGGGATATGTCGATCGTACGAGCGGCGCCAACGGCAAACGCGGTTGCCTGGTCGTGGCGACAACGATGGAACTATCCGCTCAGGATAGTGAAGTAAATGAGCGGATCGCCAAATTTTTCCGAGCATTGGAAGCTCGACTGACCGTCGCGTTGACGCGCGCGCAGCAAACCGGTGAGTTGGCAAAAAACGTCGAGCCCGCGAGCGCCGCGCGCTTGCTGGTTTGCCTGGTCGAGGGTCTGCGGGTGGTCGGCAAGACATCTCCGGCTCGCGCCACGATGCAGACAACGGTTGAAATTCTGCTCGACCGGCTCATAGGCTAAGGCATTCATCGGCCTCAAGCTATTTAGGTACGTTTATTTATGGACCAAACGGTCTTGAAGGTAATTTATGTCGCCGTTCCAGATGATTTGTGCTGTGCTCGTTCCCTTGCTCTGGGGCTATCAGTTCGTGGTCATCAAGCTCGGCCTCGCGGAGTTTCCGCCCCTTTTTTTTCTCGGACTTCGTTTCCTGGCCATGGCGCTGCTGCTTATTCCATTCGTGGCCAGACCCACACGCAGGCAGCTGGGGCCGATCCTGGCAATATCGGTATTTCTCAGCGCCCTGAATTTCGGTTTATTCTATATCGGCCTTGGGCTCGGGACAGGAACCGTTACGGCCGTTGCTTATCAACTGGCCACGCCTTTCATCATTCTCCTATCATGGCCGATGTTGGGTGAACGGCCATCATTGCGCACCGCGACCGGCGTCTCGCTTGCCTTCATCGGTGTTGCCGCTGCTTCGGGCGGCATATCGGTGAACGCTATTGCCAGCGTGCTTATCGCCGTGTCCGCCTTTGCTTATGCGTTTGGCAATGTCTTGACCAAGCGTTACGGCCCGTTCAACTCATTGATGCTGGTAGCATGGATGTCACTCTTTTCGGTGCCCCAGATCATGATCACCTCGTTGATACTCGAACGAGGCCAATTGCTATCCTTTGCAACGGCAGATGTATATGGCTGGCTGGCGCTGGTTTATACCGTATTGTTCGGCGGAATCGTCGGGTTTGGTTTGTGGTTCTGGCTAATTGCTCAGTGCTCAATGGGCCGTGTTGCGCCATTCGGTCTGCTGATGCCGGTATTTGCGACAATGTCGAGCGTATTGTTCCTTGGCGATCGACTTACCCCGATGCTGGTTGTTGGGGGACTGACCGCCCTGGTCGGCGTTGCTGTTACACAACGTAGACCGGTAGCCCAATCGGGCTGAGTGGCTTCGGTTTCCGTGCCGGCACTTAAAAAAGTGATAATCCTAACGCTTCGGCGGAACGCAGGCGGATTGGCCATCCCTGGGGCGGCATTTGCCGCTGTCCATCGGAATGGCGCCGTTTACGATCGGTTCCATTGGCTGCGCGCTGTCCCGGACTATTACACAAATTGTCTTTTGGCGGGTATTTCAGGCTATGGGCGCCGGTATTGGCTCGCTACGCGGCGGACAAATTATCGGGGTGGCCTCTTGGCACGGTATTTTTTTGATATTGGTTATCTTACGCGTGAATGACAAAGGACATCACTCCATTGATGGTGGAGTGATGTTATTACCGACACGGATATGCGATAGGACGCTTTAGGCAGGCAACGAGGACATATCAATCACAAAACGATAATGTACATCCGCCTGTTCCATGCGCTCGAACGCGTCGTTTATCTGGTCCATGCGGATCATCTCGCAGTCGGGCAGGATGTTTTTCTTCGCACAGAAGTCGAGCATCTCTTGGGTTTCGGCAATGCCGCCGATGGGGGAGCCGGCAATCCGGCGTCGGCCCAGGATCAACGGCACTGTGCTCGGTTCAGCGAGCGGTCCAACCTGTCCCACCAAAACCAGGGTACCGTCGATATCCAGTAGCGGCATATAGGGATTAAGGTCGTGCTTGACCGGCACGGTGTCAATAATCAAGTCGAATCCGGCCGCCGCCCGAGCCATCTCTCCGTCATCCGAGGAGACCAGCAGACGGTTGGCGCCCAGGGCTAGGGCATCGGCCTCCTTGTTTTTGCTACGGCTCAGGACAGTAACGTCCGCGCCCAAGCCGACCGCCAGCTTAACCGCCATGTGGCCCAATCCGCCGAGGCCAATCACGCCGACCCGGCTACCCGGCCCGACGTTCCAGGTGCGCAGCGGCGAGTAGGTCGTGATGCCGGCGCACAGGAGTGGCGCCGCGCGGGAGAGATCCAACCCATCCGGCACACGCAGCACAAACTCTTCACGCACCACCAAATGTTTGGAGTAGCCGCCTTGAGTCGGTTCATGGGTAATGCGGTCCAGGCCACAGTAGGTCCCGGTATTGCCTTCCCGACAGAGCTGCTCTTCGCCTTTATGGCATTGATCGCACTCCATACAACTGTCCACCATACAGCCGACGGCCACCGGGTCGCCCACTTTGTAGCGGGTGACGTCGGGACCGACGTCGGTCACGCGGCCGATAATTTCATGGCCGGGAACAATAGGAAAAGTGGTCCAGCCCCAATCGTTATGCGCCGTGTGAAGATCCGAATGGCATACGCCGCAAAAGAGGATTTCCATAGCGACGTCATTGGGGCGTAACGCGCGCCGTTCGAATTCATAAGGCAATAGCGGAGTAGTGGGACTCATGGCCGCGTATCCGGTTGTTTTCATTGGTAAACTCCAGTGTTCTAAATCCGTTGGGAAACAGAATGCGTAAAGGTCATGCTCCGTTTGGTATAAAGACCGTTCGCACCTCTATTAATAAGCTATGTCGATATGATGATTGAACCTCGGTTATCGTCCGGGAGAACGCTATTCTCCCGGTGGGAAATCAGTGGAGGCGGCCTGGTCAGTCTGTTTTTCAAAGTCGGCAAGGCGCTGGCGTAACGTACTTATCGTGCTTTCCAGCGCCATCGAACCCAGTACTATGCGCATGGGCGCCGGCTCGATATCGACACTTTCGATAATACGCGCGGCCATACGCACCGGATCTCCGGGGGCCATGCCGTTTTTAGGATCAAGCATTTTCAAGAAGCTGTGTGCCGGCGTTGTGTCGTAGACGGGCATCCGCTCGGCTATCTGGGCGCTGCCGTAGCGAAATTCAGTGCGCGCGCCACCCGGTTCGACGATGGTCATGCCGATACCCAAAGGGGCGACTTCCTGCGCCATCGCCTCGACAAAGCCTTCGATACCCCATTTCGTCGCGTGATACATCGAGTTGCCCGGGAAGGCGACCTGGCCGCCATAGGACGAGATCTGGATGACGCGTCCGCCACCCTGGGCGCGAAGATGCGGCAGCGAAGCGCGAATCAGCTGGATCGACCCGACCAGATTGGTCGCGATCATCTGTTCCACCTGCTGGTCCGACAACTCTTAGGCCGCGCCAAACAGACCGTAACCGGCGTTGCTGATAACCACGTCAATGCGTCCGAGCCGCGCGAATACGCGTCCGACCATCTCTTGAACCGCGGCGGTATTGGTCACGTCAAGTATTTCAGCGCGGAAGGTCGCGGGATAGCCCTCGAGCAGATCGGTGATCTTTGCCGGGTCGCGGACCGTGCCGACGACGCTGTCGCCGCGCGCAAGCAATTGGGTACTGAGCTCGCGGCCGAAACCGCTGCTGACTCCGGTGATAAGCCATGTGCGGTGTGACATGATACATTCTCCTGATAAAGACAAGCGTAAGCGGGGGGTCCCTCCGCCGCTAAGGTGAAAGACACTCCGGCCCGGTTTATCTGATAACGGCTAGTATGTTTATGCGGTTATCTCATCGACCGCCCGCAGCCCGTTGAGCGTGCGCGGATAGCCAATAAACGGCAGCAGCTGGGTTAACATATCGATCATTCGGGCGCGGTCGTTGCCAACGTTGATATTTGCCGCCACGTGGCCTCTGACCTGCGCGTCGCAGCCGCCGAGTGACACCAGCATGCTCAGGGTAAGCAGCTCGCGAGTAGGAACGTCAATGCCGTTGCGGGTATAATTGTCACCAAAGCAGTTCGCCGACAGGTAATGCTGGATATGAAGCTGATCGGCGGGTGAGGCGGCATAAAGCTGGTCCACTATGTCGCTGCCAATGATCTTTTTCTGCACTGCCAAGCCTCTTTCCGCGCGGTCCTCGGGGGTGGTGGTGGACTGGCCGGGCAGCGGGAGTCCGATGCCCCGTTCCTTAAGAATATCGTTGGTGGCATGGATAAAGTCTAAGACCTTGGCCATGCCCACGTACGGCACGGCCTGGTAAACAATTTCTTTTACTTCAACCGGGGTGATTCCGGCGGTGAGGGCGGCGCCGGCCATAATCCGATATTCGCTCAGGGCCTGGCAGGAAATCATCGACGCGAGCTGCGCCATCAGCCGGGTGCGTTTATCCAGATTGCCGTGACTCGGCAGATCGGCAAAGGCAACGTTTTCACAGGTCTCGATAAGTTCTGGATCGGTGACCGCCAACGTGGATACAAGATCGAGAAACAGCTTATCGTGTTTTTTGCTGGCATGTTGCTTGGTAGCCAAGGTCGTTCTCCTGATTATCTGTTGCGGTTATGGCCAATCTGGAGACTATTATAGAGAGTGAATCAGGGGAGAATATCCCCTTGCCGACGCATGCCTTTATGAGTTTAATTCAGCAATCTCGGTAGCGTATTTTGCTTATCCTTCACCTCAAGCCGTTATGGGATCACACCCGCCCACCCGCCGATATTTATTTCATTAGTGAATTTTTTGCACAAGGCCATTCCAGCACAATAGCTAAAACTTTGGCATCCATTCTGGTAGGTTGAAGATTGGATCTGCGTGGTGGCTAATCGGTTGGGGGAAACGCGTTTAAATCGCTGCGCAAGATATGGCTATGTTTGATGGAGAAAAAGAATGCAGAAAAGAACGCTTGGTACCAGTAATCTTGAAGTGTCCGCCCTTGGCCTGGGTTGCATGGGCCTGAGTCATGCCTACGGACCGGCGAAAGAACGTCAGGAAGCCATCGCGCTTATTCGGGCGGCAGTGGAACGTGGCGTCACCTTTTTTGATACCGCGGAAATCTACGGCCCGTTCACCAATGAAGACGTGGTGGGCGAGGCGTTGGCGCCGTTTCGCGATCGGGTGGTGATTGCCACCAAGTTTGGTTTCGATCTGCCGAGTCCGGACGGCAAGCAGCACCTGAACAGCCGGCCGGAGCATATCAGGCAGGTTGTCGAGGCGTCGCTTAAGCGTCTGCGGACCGATGTTATCGATTTGCTATACCAACATCGAGTGGATCCCAATGTGCCTATCGAGGATGTGGCCGGCACGGTCAAACAACTGATCCAGGAGGGCAAGGTGAAGCATTTTGGCCTGTCCGAGGCCGGTGCGCAAACCATCCGCCGGGCTCATGCGGTTCAGCCGGTTGCCGCCTTGCAAAGCGAATACTCCTTGTGGTGGC
The DNA here is from genome assembly GCA_015654745.1 of Enterobacterales bacterium. Lineage (GTDB taxonomy): Bacteria > Pseudomonadota > Gammaproteobacteria > Enterobacterales > Enterobacteriaceae > Acerihabitans. Next base: position 10,969 of record JAATGH010000330.1, on the reverse strand, counting down.
GGGAGCCGGAGACCGCTGTTTTCTCCACGCTTGAGGAGCTCGGCATCGGTTTTGTGCCCTTTAGTCCGCTCGGCCGAGGGTTTCTCACCGGCGCGATTGATAAGGATACCGCTTTCGACAGTAATGATTTTCGTAATACCGTGCCTCGTTTTAGCCAGGAGGCGCGCAGCGCCAATCAAATACTGGTTGATGTGCTCGGCGAGCTGGCGGCCAGCAAACAAGTCACGCGCGCACAAATCGCCATCGCCTGGCTGTTGGCGCAAAAACCCTGGATTGTGCCGATTCCCGGCACCACCAAACTGCACCGCCTGGAAGAGAACGTCGGCGCGGTCGACGTAAAGCTCAGCCCAAAAGATCTGCTCGATATTAACAGCGCGATATCGAAAATCGCGGTACAGGGAGCGCGTTACCCGACCGAGATGCAAAAGAATGTCGGCCGCTGATAACCTGACCAGCCTACATTCCGCGGACGACCTGCCCAAGGCGGGTCTCCCCTGTCAATACCCTTCAACGACGAATCACGCTTACACTATTTTTATGTGCGGATATTTTGGTTACTCTATCAGCCTCACTCGGATAATGGTTTTAAACTCACCCTGATGATACCAATATTGCTTGCCGACACGCTGAAAGAGATAACCTATTTTGTCGCCGCAGCGAGTGCGCAAAGTTTCACCGCCGCCGCGCAGGCGATGGGAATAACCAAATCAGCCATGGGCAAAAGCATTCGCGGCCTTGAAGAAAAGCTGGGAACCCCGCTGTTTCATCGCACAACCCGAAAGTTAAGCCTGACCACCGAGGGCGAAGCCTACCTGACGAGCTGCATTAGCGCGCTGGAAATCCTTAATGCCGCTGAGCTGTCTTTACGCGCCAAGCTAACGGAGCCTTGTGGTACGGTGCGAATTGATATGCCCGCCGCATTTGGCCGTTCGCTTATGATGCCCATTTTACTGGGGATGACCGAACGTTATCCTCATTTGAGACTGACCATTACCTTTAATGACAAGGTGATTGACCCGCTGGATGCCGGTTTCGACCTGGCCATTCGATTCGGTGCAATGAACAACAATCCGGATTTGGTTGCACGCAAGCTCAATGAACAGCATCTGATACTCTGCGCCTCGCCTGCGTATCTGGCCCGTTATGGCGTTCCCCAAACGCTCGAAGACCTGCACCAACACCGATGTATCATGGCTTGGCGAGGGGGAGCGCCGCTTAATTGGTTAATAAAAGGCGCTGACGATCGGGATATAAGATTCAACCCTTCGCCTTTCCATCAGATCAGCGATGGTGATGCCATGATCGATGCGTGTATTGCGGGCGCCGGGATAGTGCAGTTCCCGGAGTTATTGCTGCGATCTTTTATTGCCGATGGGAAACTGACCCCCGTACTGCCGGAGCTTGCGCCGGCGCCGACTGAACTGAACGTGATTTGGCCGCGTTCGCGCCACTTGCTGCCCGGCGTTCGTTTTATTGTCGATGAGCTCTTAAGATTATCCGGGCAAAACAGTTTCGGCTGATTGTGGAATAAGATTCTACTCTGCGTCATCTGCGGACGTGTTTATCAACTATTACCGCACGGTTATGCTTCTTGCAGCGTTAGACACGCTGACGCCACTGAAAAAGCCAGACTGCAAAAAAAGGAAATACCATGCCGGTAGTCAATATCCAGATGTTTGAAGGGAGAGATGGGGCCAAGGCGGCCATCGCCAAAGACGTTACGGACGCCATTGCTAAACATGCCAATGTCGACCCCCAGTACGTTTATGTCATTTTCAATGACGTAAAAACTGAAAACTGGGCCATATCGGGTGAAATTTTTGCGGACACGTTAAAAAAATCAGGCTAAATGATGAAGTTGCTTGCCTGACGAGGTTGATACAAACGATGCCCGTTTCTTCAATCCTGCCGTCGGGCTATGGGAGGATGCGGCGACGGGGACTCATTACGACCAAAAGGTAAAAAATCATGCGCCTGATTACTAAAATAGCTAGCGTTGTGTCGCTTATGATGTTTAGCAGTTCCATACTTGCCAGCGATGCAGTGACCGTATTGGGCCGGGATTTTACCTTCCCAAATAAAATTGAGGGATTACCTCAAAGATTATCTGATTTCAAGGGATTGCAGATTAACGCATTCACCACCAATGATGGTGTTAAATTGAGTTATTGGGAGGCGGGTTCAGGTGAGCCATTAATATTTGTCCCGGGCTGGTCGGCTAACGGGGCGGAATATTTCAACGTCATGTATCTGCTAAGCAAGCAGTATCATGTTTATGTGCTTGATCCACGTAACCAGGGCTTGTCCCAAAATGTGGAATACGGTAACCGATTGTCACGCTTCGGTATGGATCTTAAAGAGTTTACCGATCATATCGGCGCCAAATCGGTAAATCTTTGCGGCTGGTCCATGGGCGCGTCGATTATTTGGTCTTATATCGACCTTTTCGGCACGCAGAACGTTAATAAGCTGGCCTTCATTGATGAACCCGTTTCCATCTACACCCATTCCGACTGGTCAGAGAAAGAACGTTTGGATGCGGGTGGCATGACCACATCACCAGAACGCATGATTGCAGCGTTCACCCAGGGAGCGCCCGTCAATAATCAAGTCGTGGATATGGCTGCCATGGAGCGTTATAAGGCCATGGAATCCAAGTATTTCCAGAACTCCGAAGCATTTGCGCGTGAATTTGTAAAAAACGATCCCAAATTCCTCTCGCAGGTTCTTTTCGACCATGCAACCAATGACTGGCGTGACGTGATTCGCGCTAAGATTAATGTACCGACCGCCATCTTTACCGGTGATTATAGCCATAACGTTCCTAGTCAGAAATGGATGCACTCAGTGATCCCTGGTTCGCAACTTTTTGTCTACACAAAAGAAGAGCAGGGCGATCACTTTTTGGCATTTAAAAATCCGTTACGTTTTACACAAGATTTGACCGCCTTCCTTAACAAGCCAGAAGTGAAAAAATAGAACCTGACATGATTATCAATGGTGGCTTAACCGTGGATTAGGCCTTTTCAAGGCGTTCGATGCCTGAATAGAATACCCCACCACCATTGCCTGACCGAAACGGGACGACACTGTTATGAACGATCGAAAATGATTCTCGCCGAGGTCGAGGCCGCGGGATCTTTCGCCGAAGACAGTAATGACTTTCAGATTTTAAATTCGTTAAGGATCCATTCAATGACGGAGACATGTTGCGGATTCCAGCCAAGTTCCCGGCGGGCACGTATAGAGTTAACCCGGCTGTTTGAACCTAAGGAATAACGGGCGCGTGCCAGCCCCCAGACTTCCGCCGCCTCTGCTTCAGTCCAGCTTTCCGGGCCATCCAGGCGCAAACGTTCAGAAATCGCCTGGCCTATATCGAAAAAAGACGATTCGCCGTTTTCCACAAAATAAAAGGCCCCTGCAGGTGCGCTTTTTATTGCCAAGCGATAAAGTTCGCACAGATCTTCAATGTGCACATTAGACCAGCGATTCAATCCGCTTCCTACTATACGTACCACTCCGCTTTCCAGCGCCTGATTCACAAGAAGGGGAATCTGGACACTTTGGGTATTAGGGAGTTTTCCTTCGCCATAAACCAAACTGTTACACAAGACAATGCCGCGCATGCCCCTTGCTGCCAACACCTTTAGGTCGATATTCCTTCTGGCCTGCTTTTCCGGCGGTACGATTAATTGACTTTCTTCTTCAAAGACGGTGTTACTGCGGCTGTTTCCCCCTACGGCATCTCCAATGACACTGGTTCCGCTGGTATGAACCAGGGATTTGCCACTTTCTTGTAGTGCATGCAGAAACGCATCAACAGCGCCTTCGTCATCACTATTCGCCGCATTAACCACGGCATCCGCATGTCGCGCTTCATGAATGAGTAAATCGATATTTTTCAAATCACCAAAAACGGGTTCTATTCCCCTTTCTATCAGTAGGCCGGCCTTGTCTTGGTCACGAATAAGGCCGCGGATGTGATGTCCCGCACTGCTTAAATGCAGAGCAATAGAACCACCGATATAGCCCGTTGCGCCAGTAATGAAAATTTTCATATCAAATTCCTTGTTTTATCGGGCGGACGCCAGACCGCTGAATATGTGTACCGAGCCGATGACGCAGCCCGGATCTGAATAAAGGTCAGAGGGCAATAGCGTCATCAAGGGGAATGGCACACTCCACCGCCATGCGCTTACGCCATATGTCCACACCAGAAGGCCACTCAATCCCTTTTACCATCGACAGCGGGCGAAGTCCCGGGAAGAGAAGAATATCGGATAGCGAACCTTTAGCATCAGTTGATTGACCGTCAGCCAGTAACTCGTCACGTTCGATAAGCGCTTGATTTACAGTTGCAATAAGGGGGCACTATCCTTGATCAAAGCAGAATAATGGCCAAACACCGCCCGTTTCCTGTCGATAAAGTATTTTTTTCAACCCAAAAATCATGCGGGCGCCAACACAGAATGGGCAATGGTCGTAGACTTGAAGTTTCATTCGTAGACGCCAAACATTATCAAACAGGCATTACGCTAGCAGTGAGTGACTAAATATTAACGGATAAAACCGTCAAACGGCTTCAGATAGACTGCGCCAAACGGATCTAGCCTTTTTTTAATTTCCGCGTCAGGTTCGCCATAGACGGTAAGACCCGTAATGGTAACCAGGGCAAGAAACTCCTCAGCGAAAGGGGCAAACGTGCTATCAACATGGCTGACAAGGGCATCCGGCCGGTATCGCTCAACAATATGGGCTGACCTTTCATCTTCGCTTACACTGTAAACGTAAGACAATGTACCCGGCTCGTGGTGAGTCGCCGCCACTATTTTGGCAACCAAATCACGAAAGGCCAAAAATTTACCTTCCCCCAGTGCCAGAGTAAAAATGCATGTAATGTCTTTTTTCATTATTTGCTCAATCGGTGTCTAATTTAAAGGCATAATAAACGGGAATGTCACAGTCCATTCATCTATAGTATAAAGCGGGAATAAATGTCTATATTTGCGATGCCGAGCGTCGACAAATAGTAATAAAATATTATTTCTTGACGACGACATAAGCCATCATGATTCGTTGGCTCATTCGACCTATGACTACAGTGGAAGATTTTATAGGTTAATTAAACGCCTCTCCATAGTCGGGAGCTGAGCGTGACCTTTTACGTTAAATCAGCCAAAGAAGGTTGCGAATATCAGCGCAGCGGTATAATGAAGGCTCTGGGAAATAAGATATTCATTATCAGGCTGTCAGCTTGGTTTTTTCAAGGTCTCGGCAAAAATTTCGCCGGAGATAGCCCAGTTTTCGGTTTTCACATCATTGAAAATGACATAAACATACTGCGGATCGACGTTGGCGTGTTTGGCGATGGCGTCGGTGACTGCTTTGGCGATGGCGGGTTTAGCCTCATCGCGACCCGCGAACATCTGGATATTCACTACTGGCATGATAGGATCCTTTGTAGGTTAACACATTATATATCATCAGGTTGTTCTGACGGTGTATGTATTGTAGCTCTGACCGTGAAGTTGATAAACGGGCCTGAAGTCGTTACAGAGTGGAAAAAAACTCCACAATCAATGGATGGACTCATCAACTTATCAAGGCGACATCGTAGATTTGGCAACGCGGGCGCGGGCAACATCACGGTGAGCCGCGTTGGCGCAAGGCAATTGCCAAGACGGCGAGGCAACCAGCCGATAACTATCTGCAAAACAATTGAGCAAACTGAATAAATCAGCGCCTATTATATAGGCGTTGTTCAGCGCACCAGCGCTACATCTATGGTGGAAAGGTGAAAGAGTATGTTAAGCGAAAATTTTATCGACATGAAATGCCAGCGCTTCCATGCGGCTGGTTTTTTTAAAATAACATTGAAGTTATTTTATCTCATATATTTTCTGTATGCTTTCCTAATATGAATAGGCACAGGTTTAAATAACAAGTTGTTACCTTCCGCGAGAGTTTAAATGCAAATTAAATTACAGTGCATTGGCTTACTGTATAAAAGCATTAACGGGGATGATTATGCTTGATAGGTACCTTTTTGTTTTGCTGTATTGGCCGCGAGCACATCCATCAACGCCGGCGACAGACAGTCGTATGTCGGGAGACCGACCTCATTTAACCGGGCCCGAACTGCATCCATTTTAGATACTGGCGCGCCACTTTCAATAATTGAGGATACAAAGGCGGCAAAGCCCGGCGCTGACCAGCCAGATTGTTCAGAAAGTTCGGTATGTACGAAATCAAGACCATAAAATCCGTGGTCTTTATTTTCAATACGTCCGTACATATGGACACCGCATTCTTTACATGCGTGACGTTGAATTGCCGTATTTTCATTAATGATTTTCAATTTGTCTGCGTTTGCAATCACGGTCACGGATTCACGCGGTACCACCGCAATAACCGCAAAGGTTGCACCATCGGGTTTCCAGCATTGGCTGCAACCGCAAGCGTGGTTGTGCAGCGTTTGTGCTTTAATGCTAACGACCACTTTATTGCTTGCGCAATGGCATTGTAAGGTACCGCCGGCAAAATTTTCAGCCGCTTGCTTGATGCCGTTGTCGATTAGAGGATGTATCTTGATAAAGGCCATAATATTGCTCCGTTATTGGGATTAAGTCATGTGCTGCGATAATAGGGCAGCACGTTGTCCAACGAACAAAATCAAAACTATGAATAATGAATTACCGAGCGGATCGATTTACCTGCATGCATCAGTTCGAAAGCATCGTTGATTTTTTCCAGCTCCATGGTGTGGGTGACAAAAGGTGCGAGTTCTATTTCTCCCTTCATGGCGTCTTCCACCATGCCAGGCAACTGGCTGCGGCCTTTGACACCACCGAAAGCGGAGCCTTTCCACTGGCGTCCGGTCACCAGTTGGAATGGGCGGGTTGAGATCTCTTTGCCGGCGCCCGCGACACCGATAATGATTGATTGGCCCCAGCCGCGATGCGAGCATTCCAGCGCAGCTCGCATAACGTTTACATTACCGATGCACTCAAAGGAATGATCCACACCCCAGCCTGTCATTTCTACGATGACGTCTTGGATCGGCTTGTCATAATCACTCGGATTAATACAATCGGTCGCACCAAAATTTAGCGCCAGTTCGAATTTAGACGGATTAGTATCAATCGCAATGATGCGACCGGCTTTGGCCTGACGTGCCCCTTGAATAGCCGCAAGGCCGATACCGCCAAGCCCGAAAATGGCAACCGAATCCCCGGCCTGAACTTTAGCGGTGTTGTGAACCGCGCCAATTCCGGTGGTGACGCCGCAGCCGAGCAGGCAGACCTGTTCGTGATTGGCTTTCGGGTTGATTTTTGCCAGCGAGACTTCGGCAACGACAGTATATTCACTGAATGTCGAGCATCCCATATAATGATAAATAGGCTTGCCGTTATAGGAAAAACGACTCGTACCGTCAGGCATCAAGCCTTTGCCCTGGGTTGCGCGCACCGCGACACATAAGTTGGTTTTGCCTGATTTGCAGAACAGGCATTCACCACATTCGGCAGTATAAAGTGGAATAACATGATCGCCCGGTTTAACACTGGTTACGCCTTCACCCGTGGCGACCACGATACCGGCACCTTCATGCCCAAGCACCACGGGGAACACGCCTTCAGGGTCATCACCCGATAGAGTAAAGGCATCAGTATGGCAAACACCCGTATGGGTGATCTTGATGAGCACTTCACCCGCATGGGGTGGCTCAACGTCGATTTCGACGATTTCAAGCGGTTTTCCTGGTCCGAATGCGACGGCTGCACGTGATTTCATAGTGGTTTAATTCCTCTTTCCGAATAAGGGAGGTAGCAGCACCAATATCGATGCTACTTTATACAAAGAGTTAACGCAGGTATGTTCGCACCAGGGAGACCGCATCATCGATGGATGAAACTCGGGATTCTATTGATGAGTTAGCATTCATCAGTTCCTCACGCAGGTGGCTTTCCAGAACGCCGGCCATAAGACCATTCACCGCGCCACGAATTGCCGCTATTTGTTGAAGAACAAGACTGCATTCGTCTCCGCGCGCAAGCGCTATTTCCAAGGCTTCAATTTGCCCACGAACACGTTTGACTCGCGTCAGTACTCGTTTCTTTTCTGCGGGGGAATGTGGCATGCGCTAATATCTCCTTAGATGCTATAGGGGGGTATAGTATAATACTGGGTGGGGGTATGCAATACGTCAAAAAAAGGTTGTTTACCCCCATTACCACGATTCTTAAGGATAGCGTAGTGTTCTTGGGTTATGCCAGTTGGCGGCCTATCGACCTGGGGACCTTTTATGCTCAAACGTTAGGCCGGAAGTTTCCAATACCAAGCGCGCAGCGGCTGTGGCCTAATGTCCGCATTTAGGGATCCACGATCAAACGGCGGGCGGCTGCGCAACCAGACGCAAAAGCGTGACCTCCGACGGCGCGGCCAGACGTATCGGCGGCCCCCAATAGCCTGTCCCGCGGCTGGTGTATACCCAGAGATCGTTGAGCTTGGCCAGCCCGTGGACAAACGGCTGCTGCAACCGAATAAAGAACTGCCAAGGGAGGAACTGGCCTCCGTGCGTGTGGCCGGACAGTTGTAGCGTGAAACCGGCCTCCGATGCGGCCAGCGCGGTGCGTGGCTGATGGGCAAGCAGTAGCCGGAACAGGATATCGCTCGGTGCGCCGCGCATGGCTTTCTCCGGATCGCTTGCGTGCGCCGGGTCGAAGCTGCCCCCGCTGTAATCCGTCACGCCCGCCACGATGGCGCGCGCGCCGTCATGGTCAACCACCACATGTTCGTTCATCAACACCTTGAAGCCAAGCCGACGAAACTCAACGATCCATGTATCCGCACCGGCGTAGTATTCATGATTTCCGGTGACGAAGAATGTACCGTGCCGTGCCGATAACCCGCTGAGGGGCTGCGTATCAGCCTCAAGCTGCGGCACGGATCCATCGACAACATCGCCCGTTACCGCAATCAGATCCGCATTGAGCCCATTGACGGTTGATACGATTTTCTCGACATAATCGCGTTTAATGGTAGGGCCGACGTGAATGTCGCTGATCTGCACGATTCTAAAGCCATTCAGCGCCGCCGCCAGCCCTGCGATGGGGATATCGATAATCTTCACCGGCGCATTTCGACGCGCGTTATAGACGCCCAACAACGTGAGGAGTATGGCCAATAGGGGGACGAACAGCGCGCTGATAGCGGGGAAATCCGCCTTCGGCATGGTTGCGCCGCCCGGCAAGCCGTTCACGACGTGAAGCAAGAGTAACAACAAATCGCGCAGCGCCGTCAGCACCAACAGCGACGAAAAGAAGCCCATCGTGAGCAATCCTACCCATGCGAGCCGGTCTGACAGCGGCTGTTTTTTGATATTACGCGCGGTCATGCCGAGCGGGATCAGCAAAACGGACGCAAGCAGCAGGAGGGCCGCGAGCCATTTGCACGGAGTACCGAACGGCAAGGCGGGAATGAGCCGCAGGCCGATATACACATGCAAAAGAATGACAATGCTAATGAGGCGAATGAAAAATGCAGAGCGAAGCATAGGTAATCTTCCCTTTCAGAAGTTGAGTGATCAAGTGACATGGGCAGCGGTATTGGCGTTTTGCCAGCATCGCCTTTCTGCCTCATCCACCTCATTTTCATCAGCTATCCCCATCATATCGCGGGCGATTTTCATGAATGGTTTCGCGATGTGCCGGCGCCAAATCCGCCAACCCCCTCGCCGCTCCAATAGAGCGCGCCCAAGCGCAGCACAGAGTATAGTGCACTGGCGAAGGTCTTCCTGACTACACAATTAGATTAAAGAACTGTTTCATCAGGCCGAAAATAACGTTGGCTGAGGCTTGTCCAATCATTCTGGTTGCGGGATCGGCTCTCCGGGACAGGGGCAGTGACCCAGGAAGATATTGATCAGCGCGCGCTGAGGTTGCAATCGCGGATGCTGAATATCGAGACGCGAAAGCCGCATTAAACCTTGCTTGGCTATGCAGCAAAAGGATGTCACCATCATTAAAATGCGTGATCAAATCCTGCAGGAATTGGATGGCGTGAGTAAAGTTCATCTTAAAACAATCCTTAACGAATTTGACGTTAAGCAATACCTTAATACTAAACTTTGTGAGATTCATGAGCATGAGGTAATAGTAGAAAACGCACAGGGCTCTTTCTCTCTTGAAGCGGATACCGTAGTTATCGCTTTGGGCTACGTGCCGATTAAAGAATTGGCGAGCAACCTTAAAGATGTTATCAAAAATACTCTGGTTGTCGGTGGCGCGGTCAAAATCAGCAACGCGCTTATTGCTGCCAGAGAAGGTGTAAGTATGCCGTCACGCTGTAGCGGGCCGTTGGTAAGGGATATCAGCGGATAGACAATCTTTATTGTCAAGACCCCAAATGATTTGCGTGAAATCCACCAGAAAATGTTCTCTGCTCAATGGCGCTCATTCAGCGGGACAGCGATCGCTGCGTACTGCCGTAAAAAAAACGCTAAATCCAGCGCAGATTACCCAATGGAAACAGGCTTTTTTACAGGTGACATCGGTAGATAATCGTGCTGCGAAAGCAGTTGCGGAATTATTCCGGGACACTGATTCCGCACATGTTGGAAGCATCCATAACGAGGGTTTGCGGTTTTAACTGGAATGGGCGCTCCGTCGGCACTGCTGCAAGACTTCGAATTTACTTAAACAGCAAGAATCGGAGTTCTGAATTGCAGACGGATGCATATTCTCTTGCTCAGGTCATCGAATGATTTTGATGGCCCCCCGAAACTACTTGTGAGGAACTTTCAAATGAGCAAAGAAGAGCAGAACAAGGCCATCGTCGGTCGCTGGTTCACGGAATTCTGGGGCAAGAATGTCAATCTCGCGGTGATCGATGAAATTGCCGCGCCGAACATGTTGCTCAAATACTCACTGCACGAACCTCGCCAGGGTCGCGAGGATATCAAGTCCTTCAT
>JAATGH010000301.1 GCA_015654745.1 Enterobacterales bacterium | reverse complement strand
GTATGGGCGGTAACCGCGACGATCGGCGTGCGGGCGTGCTGGGGCAGTTGCCGGATCAGTTCGGCCGCGCGCAGCCCGTCGATCTCCGGCATTTGAATATCCATCAAAATAATGTCTAACGCGTGGCTGCTCGCGTAAGCCAGCGCCTCGCGCGCGTTCCCGCATAAAATAGTTTGCCCGACCTGTTCTTGCAGCAACGCGCCGATCAGCTTGAGGTTGGCGGGATTATCATCCACCGCCATCACGGATAGGGGCAGGCGCGCCGACGCCTCCGGCGATGCCTCGGGTAGCGGAGACGGCATCGGCAGCCGGGCGCGTAGCAGCGGCAGGAAACGGTTGGCGGATACCGGTTTCGCCAGGCAGGCAAATGCCCCCATGCGTTTGATTTGCTCCGCTTCCACCATGGTCTGGCTAGGTAACGCCAGGATAACGCGGCTGGAAAGCCGGCCGGCCTGGGCCAGTTCGCGTTTGATCTCAATTAGCGAAATGCGCTGGGTGACCGGTTTGCCGATCAGCAAAAAGTCGAACCGCTCGTTCGGCAGTTGATCAAGGGTGGGGCTATAGCTGACGGCGAGGGGCGTGGCCGCCAATATATTCAGCGTGGCCTGCGCGGCGGCGGCATTGCGCTCCACAAACGCCATGCGTTTATCGTTCAGGTGTTGAAAAGCCGTGGGCGCATTGCCCACGCTGCCGTCGATTTGCAGCGGGATGTGAAACCAGAACGACGATCCGCGATTGACCTCGCTGCGAAAGCTGATATCGCCGCCCATTTCCCTGATCAATTTTTGCGTAATCACCAGACCCAGGCCGGTTCCCCCGTGGCGACGGGTAATGCTGGCATCCGCCTGGCGAAACGCCTGAAACAGCTGCGACTGTTGACGTTCGGCGATACCGATCCCCGTATCGTGGATCTGCATTTCCAATTCTATCTGGTGATGGTCCGTACCATGCTTTTCGATACGAATATCGATATTGCCCTGTTCGGTAAATTTAATGGCGTTGCCCAGCAGATTGGTCATCACCTGCTGCAGGCGCAGCGGGTCGCCAATAACCCGATCGGGGACGTCGCGCTGGACATCGAAGGTGATTTCCAGGCCTTTTTCATGGGCGGTTTGCGCCAGCAGTACTATGACATCGTCAAACGTGGCGCGCAGCTCGAAGGGGATGGCTTCAAGGATCAATTTTCCCGCTTCCAGCTTGGAAAAATCCAGCACGTCGTTAATGATGCTCAGCAAATTGTTTCCGGAGCGTTCTATGGTTTGTAAATAGTCGCGTTGGGTTGGAGATAGCGGGGTCTTTAGCGTTTGCCGGGTAAAGCCAATCACCCCGTTAAGCGGTGTGCGCAGCTCATGCGACATGTTGGCCAGAAACTCGGATTTAATGCGCACCGCTTCCTGGGCGCGCTTTTTCGCCAAATCCAGTTCAACGTTCTGGATTTCCATTTGTTCAAGGGTTTCGCGTAGATCCGAGGTGGCCTGATCGATATTTTGCTGCATCTCTTCGTGATAGGCCGCCAGCGACATGGCCATGGAGTTAATGCCGTTTTTCAGCATATCCAGCTCCCCCAGCATATAGCCTTCCACCCTGCTATCGAGCTGTCCTCGCCGAATCCGGTCAACCGTGCTGACCATATTGCGGATAGGGCCGGTCACATCGCGCATCAGACGATAAGCAAACAGCATGGCGATGCACAGGCACAGCAGCAGTAGCAAAGTGGAGACAAAGGCTTCTTTATATTGCTGTAAACGCACGGAGTCCAGATCGAGTTCAATGGTGATATAGCCTTGCGGCACCAAAGCATGGACTTGATTGTCCGCGTTGGGCAAATCATCCTCGGAAACGATCGGCGTGCGCATTATCAACGAACCGCCCTGGTGCTCCATCGTCAGTTCCTGGGGCAGCGGACTGCCGGCGGGAAGCTGCAGCTGGCCAATATTCTGGTGATAGTTAGAGGTAACAAACAGTTGATTATTGGCGTCAAAGACGCTGATGGATCGCACGATATCCGAATGATGGCGATGCAGCAGGTTAACCAAGTGCCGCACCGAATCCCGATTATGGAATGTCATCCCGTAGACGCTGGACACCGCCAGGGGCTCGATAATACTCGCCCCGGCATCCACCAACTGGTTTTGCAACTCGTTATAGCGATGGACCACGAAAAAAGCGCTGAGCAGCAAACCGATCAATAACGTCGGGGCCAAAATCAGGATCATCATCCTTGCGCGTAAGCTGTATTTGGTCATAGCGTTCCGATATGGGAGAATGGTAGACCGGATCTCCTGGAAACCCGTTATAAACAATCATGGCGCAATTCTACTCTGCAAACCGTCGCGTGGCGACACAGCAAACCCTTAGCGTGACCTGCCATGACCTGGATAATTTCGGCCAGGGTGTGGCGCATCACGAGGGTAAGACCCTGTTTATCGCGAATCTCCTGCCCGGTGAAAGCGCTCAGGTGCGCATTACCGAGGATAAGCGCCAATTTAGCCGGGGGCGGGTCACCAAGCGGCTCAATGACAGCCCCCTGCGGGTAACGCCCCGTTGTCCGCATTATGTCGAGTGCGGCGGCTGCCAGCAGCAGCATATCGCGCAGTCCCTGCAGAAGAGCAGTAAGGCCGCCGTGTTGCAAAATCTGCTGGCGCGGGACACCGGTGCGGTAATCGGTCGGGTCGAGGTGGTGGGCGGTGCGGGTTACGGTTACCGTCGGCGCGCGCGCCTGGCGCTGGACTACCGGCAAAAAAACCGTGGGCTGGCCATGGGGTATCGGCAGGCCAAATCCACCGAGGTGGTGGATATCTCCTGTTGCCCGATTCTGCGTCCGGAACTGGAACGGCTGCTGGTGCCGTTGAAAGCCTGCCTGTCCGGCCTGGCGGCGGTGAAGCGCCTGGGCCACGTGGAGCTGGTGATGGCGGATAACGGGCCGCTGGTGATCCTGCGCCACCTGGATGTATTGAACGGCGCCGACCGGGCGCGCCTGGGGGCGTTTGCCGAGGAACAGCGGACTATGCTGTGGTTGGCGGCCGACGGCGATGCCATGGAATGTCTGCGGGGCGAGCCGCCGATGTACTATATTGACAACTTGCGACTCCAGTTCAGTCCGCGGGATTTTATCCAGGTCAACGCCGAGGTCAATCAACTGATGGTGGCGTTGGCGCTGGAATGGCTGGCGCCCCAGGCAGGCGAACGGGTGTTGGATTTGTTCTGCGGCATGGGTAATTTTACCCTGCCGCTGGCCAAACGCAGTGCCCAGGTTATCGGCGTGGAAGGGGTTGCGGCGTTAGTGGCGAATGGGCAATATAATGCTCAACGGAATTTACTGAACAATGCACTTTTCTTTCAGGCCGACTTGGAAGAGGATGTGTCAACAATGCCCTGGTGTAACCAGGGATTTGATAAAATATTGCTTGATCCGGCACGTGCCGGCGCGCTGGGCGTGATGTCGCAAATTGCCGCCTGGTCGCCCCGGCGCATCGTCTATGTGTCTTGTAATCCATCAACGCTTGCCAGGGATAGCAAAGCGTTGATGTCGTCGGGCTATACCCTG
>JAATGH010000076.1 GCA_015654745.1 Enterobacterales bacterium | reverse complement strand
GATGATTTCGACGGGGTGATAAGCGATGCGCCTTTGGCCATCGGCGGCCCGCTGATCATGCTTAAACAGGCCCATCAGCCGTCCAGGGTCCGCTTGCCGGTTATGGCGGATGATGCCCGGTTGGTCCTATTTACCTCAGGTTCGACCGGCCGGCCGAAAGCGGTCACAAAATCGCTACGCGTCATGGCCACCGAAGCCCGTTGGCTGGCAGCGTTTTTACGCGATACCTGGCGGGATAATGCGGACCAAAACCAAGAGGAGCCGATGGCCGGTTGCCGGGTGATCTCAAGCGTAACCCACCAGCATTTGTATGGTTTGTCATTCGGCCTCTTTTTACCTATGACTCTGGGCATTCCTTTCGCGCTGGAAACCACCCGCTATCCGGAGCACTTTATCCGCCAATGCGCCCATTATCCGGTGCTGTTTATCAGCAGCCCGGCATTTTTAACCCGGCTCGACCGGACGCTAACGGCTCCACGCTGTATCGGCGTGTTCTCCGCCGGTGGTCCGTTGCCCTGGCAAGCCGCCCGGCAGGCCGGACACTGGTTATCCTCCAGCGTCACGGAAATTTATGGCACAACTGAAACCGGGGTTTTAGCCTGGCGACGCCGCCGGCAGGAGGAGGATAGCTGGCAACCGTTCGACGGCGTTGATTTTCACCCTTCGGAAAGTCAAATTCGCGTGACCTCGGCGCTGATCGACAAACCGCAAGGGTTATGCCTGGACGATCGGCTGGAATTTTCCGGCCAGGGCCAGCGGTTTCAACTGGCCGGTCGCCATGACCGGGTCATCAATATTGAAGAAAAACGGGTCTCGCTGTGCGAGATAGAACACCGGTTGACCTCATTGGCCGACATCGGCGAGGCGGTGGTGACGCCGATAATCCAAAATGGTCGCCTGTCCTTGGGCGCGGTTATCGTCTTGACGGAGCAGGGAGCGCGACGCTTGGCCGGGGATTCCCTGCCTATGATGGCGCAGACCTTTCGTCGCCGGTTGAGCACCTGGCTAGAGCCGGTCGCGGTACCGCGTTATTGGCGAGTGGTCCCGCAGCTGCCCCGCACGGCGCGGGGAAAACATGACTGGGATCGAATTGATGCTTTGTTTTTCAGCCGCCTTCCGCTGGAAGTATCGCGGTTAACGCATATCGACACCCAGGCCGACACCCAGGCGGAACTATTATTGAAAATCGATCCGTCACTGTTTTGGTTTCTCGGCCATTTTCCCGGCCAACCTATCTTACCGGGTCTGGCCCAGGTGGAATGGGCCATGCATTATGGCCGGGAAGCATTGATGGCGGAGGGCGTATTCGGCGGTATTGAAAACGTTAAATTCCAGCGGCCGGTCAAACCGGGACAAACGCTGCGTCTGCAGTTGGAATGGCAAGCGCGGCGCCGATTGCTGTTGTTCCGTTATCGACTTTGCGATCCGCAACACCAAGAAGAACCCACGGTCAGCAGCGGAAAGATAAAATTATGCCTTTAACCGACTCGTGTCCTGGCCCGCTTAGACCTTGTGTTATCATTCCCTGCTTCGATCACGGCGCCATGATGTCCGGGGTAATGGCACGCCTGAGCCCCTTTGGTCTGCACTGCTTTATCGTCGACGACGGTAGCCAGACATCAACCCAGGAGCTGCTGCAACGGCTGTGCGCCGACCGGAGCGACGTGACCCTGCTGCGACACCCCCGCAACCAGGGTAAAGGCCAGGCGGTACTCACCGGCCTGGCGGCTGCGGCACTGGCGGGGTTTACCCATGGGATACAGGTGGATGCAGACGGACAGCATCAGTTGGAAGACATTCCGCTCTTACTGGGAAACGCGGCAAGACAACCCGATAAGCTGATCTCCGGGCGGCCCATCTACGATCGCTCGGTACCGCGCGCCAGGCTTTATGGCCGCTATATCACCCATATATGGGTATGGATCGAAACGCTGTCGTTGACGCTCAAGGACAGCATGTGCGGTTTTCGAATCTATCCCATCGCCCCCACCCTGGCGTTGGCGCGGCGGGTTAAACTCGGCAAACGGATGGACTTTGATACCGAGGTAATGGTCAGGCTCTATTGGCAAGGCAACGAAAGCCTCTTTGTACCGACCCGGGTTATTTATCCGGCGAACGGGCTATCGCACTTCGACGGGCTACGCGATAACTGCCGCCTCTCCTGGCTGCATACCCGGCTGTTTTTCGGCATGTTGCCTCGCCTGCCCAGCCTATTGAAGCGCAACTGGCGGCGGCGTTCGCCGCGAGGCCACTGGTCAGGAGTGCCGGAGCGTCATGGCGCCCTGGGGATGCGTTTCATGCTGGCCGCCTACCGTCACGGCGGCAGAAGGCTATTTTCCCTGCTGCTGTATCCGGTGATCGGTTACTTCTGGCTTACCGGACGCGCGCAGCGTCAGGCATCCGTCAATTATCTGCAGCGCATCCGGCAGACCGCCGTACGGCAGAACCGGCCGTTGCCGCCGTCCCTTAACAGCTTTCGCCATTTTATGCGCTTCGGCGACGCCATGCTGGATAAGCTGGCCAGTTGGCAAGGCGGTATCCGGCTGGGGGAACAGATTGACTTTGCCCCGCTAACGCCGGCGCTTCCGGACGGCAATTATCCGCGCGGCCTGCTGATTTTGGCCTCCCACCTGGGCGATATCGAAGTTTGCCGGGCATTGGCTCAGGGCGAGGGCCGGGTCAAGATTAACGCCCTGGTCTTCACCGATCATGCGCGGCGGTTCCAGGCGCTCTTGGCGCAGGTTAACCCCCAGTCGGGCATTAACCTGATCCCGGTAACGGATATCGGTCCTGAAACCGCGATGCTGCTGCGGCAAAAGCTGGATGCGGGCGAATGGGTGGCGATCGTCGGCGATCGCACCCCAATACCAGCCCACCGGCGGGACTCGGCGCAAGGAGTGGTGTGGAGTGAATTTCTCGGTGCCCCGGCGCCTTTTCCACAGGGGCCTTTTATACTGGCCGCGGCATTGCGTTGCCCGGTTGCCCTGATGTTTGCCCTAAAGGAACAGGGGAAACTGCGAATTTATTATGAACACTTCGCCGATCGGCTGGATTTACCGCGCGACCGGCGGCCTCAAGCGCTACAGGATGCCGTCGATCGCTATGCGGCCAGACTGCAACACTATTGCCTGGTTTCGCCGCTTGATTGGTTCAATTTTTTTGATTTTTGGCGCTTGCCAGAGGCGCCAACGTCACCACACGAGGCCTGATATGGTACTAACCGACTCGCGTTTCACCGCGGAAATAGCGATGACCGTCCCCTTCCACGATGTGGACGCCATGGGCGTCGTCTGGCACGGCCATTATTTACGTTATATGGAAATCGCGCGCGAGGCCTTGCTCGGCCAGTTTAATTACGGTTACCGGCAGATGAAGGATTCCGGTTACCTCTGGCCGGTGGTGGATGCACGGGTGAAATACCGGGCGCCGCTGACCTTCGAGCAACGTATCCGGGTACGGGCGAGTATCGAAGAGTATGAAAACCGGTTACGCATCGGCTATCGTATCTTTGATGACGCCAGCGGCAAAAATACCACTTCCGGCTATACGATTCAGGTCGCGGTGGAACAACACTCCCAGGAACTCTGTTTTGTTAGTCCGCCGATATTGTTACAGCGACTGGGGGTAAACCTATGAAAAAATCCCTCCGCGCCGCGGCATGTTTCCCCAGCGCGCCTTTCATGTTGCTGGCGGCGCTGGCGGCCATGTTAACCTTGACGGGCAACGCGTGGGCACTACAGCTTGAGGATGTGCAACAGCGCTTTGCCCAGCAACCGGTCGTGCGCGCCCATTTTGATCAACAGCGCACCATCAGCGGCATAGCGCGGCCGCTGCGCTCCTCCGGCGAACTGCTGATCGCCCGGCAGAACGGGTTGTGGTGGCAACAGCAACAGCCGTTTACCCTGACATTGATCCTCAACGATAGCCGGATGGTGCAAATTACCGGCAATCAGCCCCCTGAGGTGATAACCGCCGAGGGGAATCCGCAGATGTTTCGCTTTAACCACCTGCTGCGCGCGCTGTTCCAGGCCGATCGCGCCGTACTGGAGCAAAATTTCACGCTGCATTTTACCGATAAGGGACAGGATAACTGGCAATTGATCCTCATCCCCAAAGCCTCACCGCTGGATAAACTATTTAGCGCCATCACCCTGACCGGCCAAACCTATCTTGATCATATTCAGCTTGATGATAAACAAGGCGATCGTACCGCCATCACCTTTAGCCAACAGCGTACCGAGCCTAAGCTCCTGAGCCATGACGAACAACAGCGTTTTATTCAGTAAATTTTATCTGCGCTGCGCCGCCGCCTGGTTGGCCGTCTGCCTGGGATTGCTGCTGGCGTTGGCTGTCATGCTGCCGCGCACCCAAATCAACAGTAGCGTTTTGGCGCTGTTGCCCCGGCAGGCCATGGGCCAGGTATCGCCGGCGATTTATGATGGTTTTATGCAGCGGCTCGATCGCCAACTGGTATGGATGGTCAGCCCGGCGCCTGGGCAAGGCCTCCAGCCGGTAGCCGAATGGGCACAGCAACTGACCACCGTTGCCGGCATGGGCGTGGTTAATGGAGCGATGACCGAAGAGCAGCAACGGCAATGGGCGGCATTCTATTTTCAGCACCGTAATGGAATGCTGGATACGGCAACGCGCGTGCGGCTGCGCCAGGGCGGCGATGCCCAAGCCGATTGGATCATCGCCCAGCTCTATTCCGCCTTTGCCGGGGTGGGCGGCGGTGAGTTACAGCACGACCCGCTGTTATTAACACGCAGCTCGCAGATCGCATTACAACAGAACGCCGGCAGATTGACCCTGGAGAACGGGTGGCTGATGAGCCGGGATGCCCAGGGCCGTAATTGGTATTTACTGCATGGGGAACTGGCGGCGTCTTCTTATGATATGCACTCGGCCCACCAGGTCGTCACCCGGCTGGAGACGCTGCGGCGACAACTTGAGGCACGCTGGCCCGGCACCCAGGTTTTGTCGCGCGGTACGCTGTTTTATAGCGATCACGCCAGCCAGCAGGCCAAACATGACATTTCCACCCTTGGGCTGGCAACGGTTATCGGCGTACTGTTGCTGGTCGGGCTGGTGTTTCGCTCACTGCTGCCCCTGGCCTGCTGCGCCTTGTCGGTAGCGGTCGGCGCGCTGGCGGGAACCGTGGCCTGCCTGCTGCTGTTTGGCGAACTGCATCTGATGACGCTGGTGATGAGCATCAGCATCGTCGGTATTTCCGCCGACTACACGCTCTATTACCTTACCGAGCGGCTGATCCACGGGGGGCAACATAGCCCGATGGCCAGCCTGCGCAAAGTACTGCCGGCACTGCTGTCGGCGCTGGCAACCACCGTGGCGGCTTATCTGATTATGGTACTGGCCCCTTTCCCCGGTCTGCGTCAGTTGGCGGTCTTCGCCGCGACCGGGCTGAGCGCCGCGTGCCTCACGGTAATATGCTGGTATCCACTGTTGGTGCGACGCCTGCCGGTGCGCCCGGTGCCGGCATTGCCGGCAATCCGCGCCTGGCTGTCCGCCTGGCGACACCGGAAATCGGTGCGCTATGGCGTGCCCTTGGCCATGATGCTGTTTATTATCTCCGGGCTATTGCAACTACGGGTGAACGACGATATCGCCGAACTGCAGGCCATACCGCAAGATATCCATCGGCAGGAGCAGCAAATCACGCTGTTGTCCGGGCAAGGATCAGATCAAAAATGGTTTGTGGTCACCGGTGCCAGCGAGGAGCAAACGTTACAACGCATGGAGCGCTTGGCACCCGCATTAGCGGAGGCGCAAACCAAGGGATGGCTCAGTCAGTATCGTCTGCCGCCCCTGGCTTCATTGCAGCGCCAGAACCAGGATCTGTCATTATTAACCCAGGCGGCGCCCGCGGTGATGGCGCGGCTGCATGCGGCGGGCGTCGATACGGTAACACCAGACCTCAAAGCGATGCCGGTCACACCCGCCGCCTGGTTGCAAAGCGTAGTCAGCGAAGGTTGGCGGCTGCTATGGTTATCGCTGCCCGGAGGACAAAGCGCGGTATTAATCCCGGTAAGCGGCGTCACCCACAGCCAGGCCTTGGCGCATCTGGCGCAAACGCAACCCGGCGTCGGCTGGGTCGATCGCAAAGCGGATTTCGACCGCCTGTTTGCGTCCTATCGCCATAAGCTCGGCGCGCTGTTAATGGCTTCGCTGGCGGTGATCGCCCTGAGTTTCATCGTACGGCAAGGCTGGCGGCAGGGACTGTTAAGCTTAGTCCCGACGCTACTCTCCCTGGGCGCGGGATTATCAACGCTGGCCTGGAGCGGCCAGGTGCTGAACCTGTTCTCCATGCTGGCCTTGGTCCTGGTCATGGGGATCGGCGTCAACTACTCGCTGTTCTTTGCCAATCCTCGCGGCACGCCCACCACATCGATGCTGGCGGTTACGCTGGCGGTAATGACCACCTCGCTAACGCTGGGAATGCTGGTTTTCAGTCATACTCAAGCCATCAGCAGCTTCGGGATCGTGTTGTGCAGCGGTATATTCGCCGCCTATATTTTATCGCCCTTGGCTTTGCCAACGGCTCGGGGAAAATAGTTATGAGAGCGTTATCCCTATTACCCCTATTGTTTGTGATGCTGCTGACCGCCTGCGCCGGCGGCCCAAAGTCCCCGTCGGCCTGGTTAAAACCGGGGGTGTCCACCCGGCTGCCGGCGCCAGGGATCGATCCGGCCATAAGTGAACAACAGCTGCTCACCGCCACGGTGCAGGGCCGCCAGCAATCCCTGCTGGTATTGTTGAATGCCGACGGGCGGCAATTGACGCTGGTGGGATTATCCTCCCTGGGTATCCGCCTGTTTACCCTATCTTATGACCGGCAAGGCATCCATACCCTTCAATCCGTAGCACTGCCGCAGCTCCCCCCCGCAGGGCAGGTGCTGGCGGATATTATGTTGAGTTACTGGCCGATAGAGGCGTGGCATGCCGTCTTGCCTGCGCATTGGACCCTGGTGGATAACGGCGACCGGCGCCGACTGTCCGATCCGGCGGGCAATACCGTTACCGAGATTGTCTACACCATGATCGCCGGCAAACGACAGCCGGTTAGCCTGGACAACCGGGTCTTTCATTATCACATTGCCATACAACACCTGGACGGCTAACAATGATCTCAATTTCCGCAGTGGGTATGCTGAATGCCATGGGTAATGATATGGCGGAAATTGCCGTCAATCTTGCCCGTGGACAGGCTCCGGGTATGAAACTCAACCATAGCCGCCTCCTTGGGCAACGTCCCTGCTGGTTGGGCGAAGTGACCGCGGATTTACCCACAGTGCCCGCCGCCCTGGCCCGCCACGATAGCCGCAATAACCGTCTGCTGCTGGGGGCGCTGGAGCAAATCCGCGGCCAGGTGAATCGGGCTATCGCCGCGTATGGAACCGATCGGGTGGCGGTGGTGCTGGGCACCAGCACCTCCGGACTGGATGAAAGCGATCAATTGGTCACCGCTTGCCGACGGGGTCAAACCCTGCCGGGCTATCATTACCAAATGCAGGAATTGGGCGATCCGGCACGTTTCATCAGCGCCTACCTGGAGCTGAACGGGCCGTCCTATACCCTTTCCACCGCGTGCTCATCCAGCGCGCGGGCGATTATCAGCGGGCGACGGCTGATTGAAACCGGTATGGCGGATGTGGCGATTGTCGGAGGTGCCGACAGCCTAAGTCGAATGCCGATTAATGGTTTCGACAGCTTAGAATCCCTCTCCGCCGAACGATGCCGCCCCTTTAGCGCTGAGCGTGACGGTATCAGCATCGGTGAGGGCGCGGCGCTGCTGCTGTTGACCAAGGAACCTGGGGATATTATCCTGCGCGGGGTCGGTGAATCATCCGACGCCTGGCACATGTCCGCGCCGCATCCGGAGGGCAGCGGCGCCCTGCGCGCCATCCGAATGGCGCTGACGAATGCCGGGCTGAACCCTGCTGATATCGGTTATATCAATTTGCACGGCACCGCCACCCGGCTTAACGACGACATCGAAGCCAGGGTGATACACCAGCTGTTCGGCAATCGGGTACCCTGTAGCTCCACCAAGCACCTGACCGGCCATACGTTGGGTGCCGCCGGCGCCATCGAAGCGGCGCTAGCCTGGTTATGCCTGGCCCGGGATATACCCTTGCCGCCGCAGGACTTTACCGATGCCACCCTTGACGCCGGGCTGGCGGATTGCGGCCTGCTAACCGCTCCCGGCCGGCTTGAGCGGCGGGTCATTATGTCCAACTCATTCGCCTTTGGCGGTAACAATACCTGCCTGATCCTGGGAGAACATGATGGCTGAGTCAATACACCACGCGGAGATAGCCGGCAAGGTGAGCTATCTCGCCCCCGGCCATTACCTGCCCCATGCGGCGCCAATGATACTGCTCGAGCAGGTATGCGAAATTGGCGCCGATCACGCCCGCTGCCGCGTTACCGTTGGCGTAGCCGGCGTCATGCGGCCGTTTCTGACCGCCGAAGGGCATCTGCCGGGATGGTATGCCATGGAAATGATGGCACAAACCGTTGGCGTCTGGTCCGGCTGGCACGGGCGCCACCGGGGAGAGCCGCCGCGCGCGGGTCTGCTGTTGGGCGCCAGGGCACTCCACTGTGAACAGCCTTATTTTGACGCCGGCAGCGTGCTGGACATCAGCATCAGCCTGCTATTGCAGGACGAACGCATCGGCAGCTTTGACTGTGTGATACGCCACGCCGAAGACATTCTCGCCACCGGTAGGCTGACCACCTATCAGCCCGATGACAATGAAATTATTCAATTATTAAAGGATTAACCAGATGACACGCTCGGTATTGGTGACCGGAGCCAGCAAAGGCATCGGACAGGCCATTGCCTGCCGGCTGGCGCAGGACGGCTTTGAGATAATCATTCATTATCATCACGATCGCGCCGGAGCGGAGCACACGCTGCAACAGATTGCGGCGTTAGGTGGCCAGGGCCGGCCGATACATTTTGACGTTGCCGATCGCGCCGCTTGCCGTGAAGCGATAACGACCGATATTGATGCCCATGGCGCCTATTACGGCGTCATCAGTAACGCCGGCATCGCCCGCGACGGGGCGTTTCCGGCGCTGAGCGAAGCGGAGTGGGACAGCGTAATCCATACCAACCTCGACAGTTTTTACAATGTCCTGCATCCTTGCGTCATGCCGATGATCGGCCTGCGGCGCGGCGGCCGGATCGTTACGCTCTCGTCCGTGGCAGGACTGGCCGGCAATCGCGGACAGGTTAACTATAGCGCCGCCAAAGCGGGGATTATCGGCGCCACCAAAGCGCTGGCGGTGGAGCTGGCAAAGCGCCATATTACCGTTAACTGTATTGCGCCCGGGTTGATTGATACCGGCATGGTTAACCTGGAAGAGAACGCATTAACCCAAGCAATGGGCATGATTCCCATGCAACGCATGGGGCGGGCAGAAGAGGTGGCGGGACTTGCCAGCTACCTGATGTCGGATATTGCCGGCTACGTTACCCGGCAGGTGATATCCATCAATGGAGGCATGCTATGAATCGGCGTGTGGTGATTACCGGTATGGGCGGCGTTACCGCGCTGGGGGAAGACTGGCCGGCGGTATCGGCGGGCCTCAAACGGATGGAAAACGCGGTGATCGGCATGCCGGAGTGGCGAGAATTCGAGGGCCTCAATACCCTGCTGGCCGCACCGCTGCCCAATTTTATCCTGCCGGAGCACTATACGCGCAAGCGCATTCGCTCAATGGGACGCGTTTCGCTGCTGGCCACCCGCGCCTGTGAACTGGCGCTTGAACAGGCGGGGCTTGGCGGCGATCCGATCCTGACCGGCGGAGCAACCGGTATTGCCTACGGATCATCCACCGGCAGCACCAAACCCATCAGCGACTTTGCCACCATGCTGACCGAAAAGCATACCAACAATATTACCGGCACCACCTATGTACAGATGATGCCCCATACCACCGCGGTAAACGCCGGGTTGTTCTTTGGCTTAACCGGCCGGGTTATTCCGACGTCCAGCGCCTGTACCTCCGGCAGCCAAGCCATCGGCTACGCCTATGAAGCGATTAAGCATGGTTACCAGACGGTCATGGTGGCCGGTGGGGCCGAGGAGCTATGTCCATCGGAAGCGGCGGCATTCGATACCCTGTTTGCCACCAGCCAGCTCAACGACTCGCCAAAAGCAACCCCCGCCCCGTTTGATCGGGATCGTGATGGCCTGGTCATCGGTGAAGGCGCCGGTACCCTGGTGCTCGAAGATCTGGCTTATGCCCAGGCCAGGGGGGCAACCATTTATGGTGAGGTGGTGGGTTTCGCCACCAACTGCGATGCGAGCCATATCACCCAGCCGCAGCAGTCCACCATGCAGATCTGCATGTCCATGGCGTTACGCAACGCCGGCCTGTCTACGGGTGACATTGGCTATATCAGTGCGCATGGCACCGCCACCGAACGCGGTGATATCGCGGAAAGCCAAGCGACCGCGGCCTTGTTTGGCGACCAGACCCCCATATCTTCCCTGAAAAGCTATTTCGGCCATACGCTGGGCGCCTGTGGCGCGCTGGAGGCCTGGATGAGTCTGGAGATGATGCGTGAAGGCTGGTTTGCCCCCACGTTGAACCTGGTTCACCCAGACCCTCGCTGCGGCGATCTTGACTACATTACCGGCGATATACGACGCATTGATACAGAATATCTGCAATCCAACAATTTCGCCTTTGGCGGCATCAACACCTCCCTGGTCATTAGACGCTGGGGTTGACCGCTTTCGCCTATCGTAAGGAACTGATTTAATGACCGATATTTCATGTGTGTTATTTGATTGCGACGGCACGCTGGTGGACAGCGAGATTCTGTGCTGCGAAGCCTATGTGATTCTATTTGGCAAATACGGCATCTCGCTGACGCTTGAGCAGGCGATCAAGGAGTTCAAAGGCGTCAAACTCTATGAAATCATCGACCGCATGAAAGCTGAGCAGGGTCTGAACCAACAGGTGGATATTCTGGAAGCCGAATATCGCGCCGAAGTCGCCAGGCTGTTCGATGAACGGCTGGTGCCAATCGAGGGTGTTCGTGCTTTGCTGGAGCGGATTACCGTGCCGATGGCGGTGGTCTCCAATGGACCAGTGAGCAAAATGCACCATTCCCTCGGCCTGGCGGAACTGCTGCCGTTTTTCCAAGACCATCTTTACAGCGGTTACGACGTGGGCCGTTGGAAACCCGATCCGGCAGTGATCTATCACGCCGTCGCCGAATTACGGATTCCGGTGGAACGCTGTATTTTAGTCGAGGATTCGGTTTCCGGCACCCAAGCCGGCATTGCCGCCGGTATCCCGGTCTTTTACTACTGCGCGGATCCACACAACCCGCCCATTGACCACCCACTGGTCACCCGCTTCGACCGCATGGCGCAGCTGCCTGAACTATGGCGTCAAAAAGGATGGTCGCTTACCCAGGATTAATTTTCCACCACGGAAAATTTCCAGATCCAACTCGGCCAATATTTTAACCAGCGTTTCCATTTTCGCCGACGCTGTCGCTATCTCAAACTTCGAGATAGTATCTTGCCTAATGCCGATTTTTCGTGCGACATCCATTTGCGTGGTATCTTTTTGCTTTCGATAGTCCTTGATAACAATACCCAACTGCTTTTTGATGCATGACCCAAGACGCTTAAGGTTGTGGTCGCGACTGAACGTTTATACCCGCTATAACAGGTAAATTTAAAATACCTGTTATAGCGGGTAAAATAGGGGGAATACGATTAATGAGGCGCTGTCCCGCTAATGATCGTGTTTACACGGCGGGACATCGCCTGGGGTGGGGGATAGCCTTATGCCTTAGGTTCCGCCTCCGGTGCGTTACCATCTTTACCGGTCAGCAAGGTTTCCAGCGCATCGCCGCCCACATGGCGAAAATCCTGGCCCTTGACGAAATAAAAAATATATTCGCAGATATTCTGGCAACGATCCCCTATGCGCTCAATGGAACGGGCACAAAACAGCGCGGTTAACACGCTGGGTATCGTCCGGGGATCCTCCATCATGTAGGTCATTAGCTGACGAACAATGCCCTCGTATTCCTGGTCAACCTTTTTATCTTCGCGATAAATACGGATCGCCTCATCCAAATCCATCCGTGCGAAGGCATCCAGCACATCATGCAGCATTTGCACCGTATGGCGTCCCAGCGATTCGAGGCTAACCAGCATCTGCAAATGCTGCTGGGAGTATTTTTCCAGCGCCGTGCGACAGATTTTATCGGCGCCGTCGCCGATACGCTCGAGTTCGGAAATGGTTTTAATAATAGAGATGACCAACCGCAAATCGCTAGCGGTCGGCTGACGCTTGGCAATAATGCGCACGCAGGCTTCGTCAATGGCCACTTCCATGGCGTTAACCTTGGCATCACCGGCCACCACCCGCTTGGCCAGTTCCTCATCTTGATTGTGCATTGCACTAATAGCGTCGGTGAGCTGCTGCTCCACCATGCCGCCCATTGCCATCACTTGGGTACGAATATGCTCCAGTTCGGCATTAAACTGGCCGGAAATGTGCTTATTTAAGTTGAGGTTTTACATGATCTATCCCGTTATTAACCATAGCGGCCAGTAATATAATCTTCAGTCTGCTTATTCTTCGGCGCGGTAAAAATGCTGTCCGTATCGCTGAATTCGATAAGCTCGCCGAGATACATAAATGCCGTGTGATCGGAGCAACGCGCCGCCTGCTGCATATTATGCGTGACAATCACTACGGTATAATCCGTTTTCAACTCCGAAATCAGCTCTTCAATCCGCCCGGTGGAGATGGGATCCAAGGCGGAACAAGGCTCATCAAGCAGTAACACGTCCGGACGAATGGCGATGCCCCGTGCGATGCACAGACGCTGCTGCTGACCACCTGACAGGCTATAGCCGCTTTGATTGAGCTTATCCTTGGTCTCGTTCCACAGCGCCGCTTTGGTCAGTGACCACTGCACCCGCTCTTCCATTTCGCTGCGTGAAAGGTTTTCAAACAACTTTACCCCAAAGGCAATATTGTCATATATCGACATCGGAAACGGGGTCGGCTTTTGGAAAACCATGCCCACCCGGGCGCGCAGCAAGGATACATCGCGTTTGTCGGTAAGAATATTTTCGCCATCAAGCAAAATTTCACCTTCCGCGCGCTGGTCTGGGTACAGCTGATACATCTTGTTAAAGGTACGCAACAGGGTGGATTTACCACAGCCGGACGGACCGATAAACGCTGTTACCTGGTTACGGGCAATATCAAGACTGATATTCTTTAACGCATGGAATTTTCCATAATAAAAATTCAGATCGCGTACCTGTACTTTGCTGTCGGTGGCGTGATTTATCCCGCTCATGCAACACTCTCTCTTTCAATCAAAGACGCGTCGGCGCCTGACGCTTAATAGGTTTTTTTAGCAAAAATGATCCGCGCGATAATGTTTAATAACAGCACGCACAGCGTTATCAACAATACCCCGGCCCAGGCCAGCTGTTGCCACTCGGCGAACGGGCTCATGGCGAACTTAAATATGGTGACCGGGAGGTTGGCGATGGGCTGTAATAAATCGGTGCTCCAAAACTGATTGGAGAGCGAGGTAAACAGCAGCGGCGCAGTTTCACCGGCAATCCTGGCCACAGCCAATAATACGCCGGTAATGATCCCGGAAACCGATGCTTTAAGCGTAATGGCGGAAATCATTTTCCATTTCGGCGTACCCAACGCATAGGCCGCTTCACGTAGCGTGTCGGGTACCAGCCGCATCATGTTTTCAGTGGTGCGGATAACAATAGGCACCTGTAACAATGCCAGCGCAATCACCCCGGCCCAACCGGAAAAGTGCTCCATTTTCGCCACCACCAGCTTATAAACAAACAGGCCTATCACGATGGATGGCGCGGAGAGCAGGATGTCGTTAATAAATCGAATAACCTCGGCTAACCAGGATTTACGTCCATACTCCGCCAGATAAATCCCCGCCATGATCCCCAAGGGGGTACCGAATATGGTGGCCCAAACAATCAGCAGGCCACTGCCGGCCAAGGCGTTTGCCAACCCGCCGCCCGCGGTGTTGGGGGGCGGTATCATCTCGGTAAACAAAGCCAGCGACATACCTTCAAATCCGCGGCTCACCGTGGTCAGCAAAATCCAGCATAACCAGAACAGACCAAACGCCATGGTCGCCATAGACAGGAGCAGCGCCAGACGATTTTTCTGCCGGCGCCAGGATTGTTTTTTACGCCTGGCTTCCATTTGCGGAGCGGTATGGGTAAGTTGATGCTCAACGCTCGCCATTATTTAGACCCCTCATTTTTCGCCAAGCGCATAATCATCAACTTAGAGCAGGCCAGTACGATAAAGGTAATCACAAACAGAATTAAGCCCAGTTCCATCAGCGCGGCGGTATGTAATCCCGCTTGTGCTTCGGCGAACTCGTTCGCCAGCGCCGAGGTGATGCTATTACCGGGCGAAAATAACGAAACGCTGTCCAACTGATTGGTATTGCCGATAATAAACGTCACCGCCATGGTCTCGCCCAACGCACGGCCCAACCCCAGCATCACCCCACCGATAACGCCGTTTTTGGTAAATGGCAGCACAATACGCCAGATCACTTCCCACGTAGTGCAGCCAATACCATAGGCGGACTCTTTCATCAGTACCGGCGTCTGCTCAAAGACATCACGCATCACGGCGGCAATATAAGGAATAATCATAATCGCCAGGATCACGCCGGCGGCCAGAATGCCGATACCAAACGCCGGCCCGGAGAACAAGACGCCGATGAAAGGAATGGTCGACATCACGTCGCCAAGAGGCTGCTGGAAATATTGGGCAAACAACGGAGCAAAGACAAACAGGCCCCACATGCCATAAACAATGCTGGGAATCGCGGCCAACAGCTCAATAGCGACACCAAGCGGTCGTTTTAACCAGTTCGGCGCCAGTTCGGTAAGGAACAATGCAATGCCGAAACTGACCGGCACGGCGATCAATAACGCGATAAATGAGGTAACCAGAGTGCCGTAAATAGGAACCAGCGCGCCGAACTTTTCTCCAGGTGGATCCCATTCTTTGGTCCAGAGAAAAGCGAAGCCGAATTTTTCAATACTCGGCCACGAGGCGACAAATAGCGAAACGATAATTCCGCCCAACATCAGTAACGTAATCAGTGCGGCCAACCTGACCAATGTACCGAATATCAGGTCGCCTTGCTTACCGGGAGGATGTAATGCCGGCTTATTGTCAGCCATAGGATACTCTTTTAGTTGATCCGTAATCCCTTCCCGCAAGGGAAGGGATGAAACACGTTTTTCTAGTATAGAGCTTTTCCGTCGCTATCTTTAATATTTGCTTTCCAAGCAGCGCGAATCTGGGCGACCACGTCTTTTGGCAGGGTGGCATAATCTAGGGCATTAGCCTGTTCCGCACCCTTATTGTAGGCCCAATCAAAGAATTTTAACGTTTCGCGGCCCTGTTCAGGCTTAGTCTGGGTGGTATGCAACATGATGAAGGTCGTGGAGGTGATCGGCCATGCATTCGCGCCCTTTTGATTGGTTAAATCCTGAGCAAAGGATTCATGCCAATTCACGCCCTTGGCTGCGGCGCTAAAGTTGTCCTGGGTCGGCATAACCGGCTTACCGTCGGCAGAAATCAGCTTGGTGTAGGCCAGATTATTTTGCTTGGCGTAGGCATATTCCACATAACCAATCGCACCGGGCAAACGCTGAACGAAAGCGGCAATACCGTCATTGCCCTTGCCACCGAGGCCGACCGGCCAGTTCACCGTTGAGCCGGCGCCAATTTTTTCTTTCCAGGTCGGGTTCACTTTAGCCAGATAGCTGGTGAATACGAAAGACGTGCCGGAACCATCTGCGCGGCGCACCACGGCAATATTTTGATCGGGCAGTTTCAAACCGGGGTTAAGTTTGGTGATGGCCGGGTCGTTCCACTTTTTGACGTTACCCAGGTAGATTTCACCCAACGTATGGCCGTCAAGGGTCAGCTCACCACTTTTAATGCCCGGGACATTGATTGCCAGGACCACACCGCCAATGACCGTGGGGAATTGAAACAGACCTTCTTTTTTGAGGTTTTCATCGCTTAACGGAGCATCGGACGCACCGAAATCAACGGTATTGGCTATGATCTGCTTTATGCCACCCGAGGATCCGATGCCCTGATAGTTTACTTTTACGCCGGTTTCTTTTTGATATGTATCGGCCCATTTAGCATATACCGGGGCGGGGAATGTGCCGCCGGCACCGGTCAGGTTTGCGGCAGCGAACGAAGAAATACTCGCCAGGGCGAACGTAGCTGCTACAACACTGGCAACGGTGGTATGCATCAGTTTCATAATCCCTCCTGTGGGATATTAAATTCGGCCCAAGGCCGTTTTCTTCAATTATCAAAGCTGCAGGAGGGAAAATAGGACAAATAGGTTACAGCGACATGTCAGTAATATGACGTTTTTATGACAGAGGAATCAGTTGGTCATCCGCCTACTTTTTAACGTTATTTTAGCCCCGGGTTCCCACCGCACCATCAATATAGCGCATAATTCCCGCCGGTGGCCGCTGGTGCGTCAACTCATTCGCCATAAATGTCATATAGGGCGCAATATGGGAAAAAATCGCCTGGTAGCCTTCGCACAAATGGTTGTGCCATTGCCCGTCGACGCGGTGAATACGGTGCTTAGGGCAACCACCGTGGCAGGCAAACCGATACGGGCAGGATATACAGGGTTTGGCCACATTGGCTTTACGCTGGCCAAACTGCCGTTGCTGCTTGCCGGACGCCATCTCCGCTAGATTACCCGTCATCAGGTTGCCCAGTTTATGCTCAGGGTAAACAAAATGATCGCAACTATAAATATCACCATTCTGCTCAGCAACCAAAGATTGGCCGCAGGTGGGCTGCATAATGCACAGACTCGGCATAACGCCGCTCCAGGCGGCCAGCGCGTTATCAAATAATTGCACATATACGCTACCGACGTCATGACGGATCCAATAATCAAACACAGTGATGATAAAGTCGCCATAAGCCTTGCCGCTGACCGACCAGGGCGTCAGTATTTTATCACCGGCTACCGTGGGATAAATCAATTCACCCGGTGCGGCACCGGATAGCGTTTGCTCCACAGCGGGAATAAATTGAACATAACGCGCACCCACTTCCTGGGTAATAAACTGATAAACGTCCAACGGCGCTTGGGCGGTATCATGATTTACCACGGCTAATACATTGTAATCAATGCCGTATTGCTTAAATAACGCAATCGCATTGATCACTTTATCAAATACCGGCCGGCCGCCAATGGTCGAACGGTAGATATTGTGCAGCCGGGCGGGTCCATCCAACGACACGCCCATCAAAAAATGATTGGCCGACAAAAAACGCGCCCACCGCTCATCAATCAACACACCGTTCGTTTGCATACTGTTGGTAATGCGCTTTCCCTTGGCATAGCGTTGTTGATACAGCAGGGCTTGAGCATAAAATTCGATACCAGCCAGGGTGGGCTCGCCGCCTTGCCAGACAAAGGTCACCTCGTCGCCGACGGTGGCGGTTATATAGTTTTTGATAAACGCCCTGAGCACATCATCCGCCATATGCTTCAAGACCTTGTCCCCGAGGGGTATAACGGCCTCTTTTTTTCCGACATAAAAACAGTAATCGCAACGCAAATTACATTGATAGCTCGCGGGCTTAGCCATGAGGGAAAAAGGACGTTTCACAACGGGGACTCCACTGTTTATACATTATCCGTTCCTGCCATGCACGGTCCGGGGTTGAGTCAATCGGCAATGTCAACATCACCATAACCGTCGTCAGACGCGGTCTGGTTAGCGGGCTGATAGCGTTGAATAGCCGATCATCGCGGCCACCACCAGCACCACAAATGACGTTAATCTGAATAAACCGTACTTTTGGGCCGGCGTTAAGTCGGGGCGATATAAATTATACGGCGCGGTGGATATTCTATAGTATTTAATGGCAATAATCGCCGCGGCCAATCCCAAAAGGGCCATGCCGGCCCCGGTAATGATTGGCAAATGTTTTAGCCAGCCAAGGCGAATAAACCCCGCGCTGTCGAGTATCAAGACATAAAGCGTCCTAGACCAGGCCAGACTGGTTCGCTCGGGTTGTAATCCAGGGTCCCGATTAAGGGTGGCTGGTTTTGGAACATTCATCTTTTTCTCAATACACAACGATAAACAAAATAAATAAAATGGCGATTAGTGCAATAAAAAGAGTGATGACGGATAACAAACGGCTATAAGGCAGCGGCGCATTCAATCGCATCGCCTTTTCGTTATCGGTCCAACGTTTTAACGCCGCTAGGGCTAATACCA
The DNA here is from genome assembly GCA_015654745.1 of Enterobacterales bacterium. Lineage (GTDB taxonomy): Bacteria > Pseudomonadota > Gammaproteobacteria > Enterobacterales > Enterobacteriaceae > Acerihabitans. The sequence goes on along the minus strand of JAATGH010000076.1, from coordinate 10,464 downwards.
CTCCGCCTAGCGCCAACGTGATGGCCAGCATTGCCCTGATTCTCGGCGAGGCAAAATCCGGAGTGAGTTGATCAATCGCTATGGCGCCGGCTAAAAAAGCCAGCGCGGTACGTATCCAGGCTAAAAACGTTCGCTCGTTGGCCAGCGAAAACCGGTAGTCGGGATTATCACCCCGACGTTGCCACTCTCTCTTGCCAGAAAACATAGCATCCTTATCTGTCATCAGGAACCAACCCATTCAGCCAGCAAATTGATCAGGCAATAACCCCAGAAGCTTAAGCTCGCTGCCATGGCGAATAGCGGTTTCGGTTTCACATCCCGCGTACTCGGCAATTTCGCGCCAGGTCCATTCATACCCTGGCCACTGCCGATACAAATAATGGATACTCAATAAAACCCGCTGCTGGGATTTATCATAAGCCATGCTGGCCATCCGTTTCTCGGCCTCACCTAAATCCTGTGCCATGCGCATGAACAGGTATTCATTCAAACGCGGGTAATGGCGCAAGAATCGTTGCGGATGAAAAGGTGTGATGCGCGTTACCATCGCAGTACGCTGTACCCGGGAAGAACAGTGATAAAATGTATTGCCGAACAAGCTGCGATAACCAAAAAAATCACCGGGACCAAACAGGCGAACCAGGCAAATTTTTCCATTCTCAAGCATATGGTAAAGCCCTATCAGACCGCTGTGCAGGTAATAAAAAGAGGAGGCATCGTCCTCTTGAGGATAAATTCGCGTTTGTTTTGGCAGTTGGTCGAGCCGGGTAAACATGGCGTGCTCGCTTCCGGACAACTCCCTAAATAAACCGCCATCGTCTCTCTCACCATCAAAATTTTTGTTTTTTTTCCTCAATTTTTACTCCTTTGGTTGGCAGTCCGGTGTCGTAATCCCTGACTACCGGCGAGACTAAATCATCCGGCTTAGGACGAAACGCGCCCAGCCACTGCTCATGACGATCGGGCCGCCAAGGCCGCATAGCCCAGCGATAGCTGCGAAACGGATCGCGGATTCTATCCATATAATCTAATAATTGGTCATGCAGCATATCGCGTCGTTTAGCATAGCGGTCGCTGCCTATCAGGTTTACCAGTTCCTGCGGATCGTTGCGCCGATCGTAAAGTTCATCTTCATCAAATAAATTAATCACTAATTTAAGATCATTGGTCACCCAGGCGCGCATCGGAATAAAACCGCCGAAACTGTCGTGTTCGATCTCATAACGATTAAACTCCACCATCACCGATCGCTGCTGTTCCAGTTCCGGCGCGGCCAATATCGGTAACAGGCTTTCGCCTTGCAATGCAGGCGGTACCGGTATCCCGGCAATAGACAACAAGGTTGGCAGCAGATCGATATGACTTACCGGCGTGGCAATTTCCCGTGGCGGGAGACCCGGCCCATGAATAATAAAAGGGATACGGCAAATGTCATCGTAACCCGCGGAGCCTTTGCTGATCAGTTGGTGCGCCCCCATCATCTCCCCATGATCGGAGGTATAGACAATCCAGGTATTGTCCCATTCCTCAGGGGTGAGGTGATGTAGCACACGCCCAATTTGGTCATCGACAAAATGGTTACAGGCAAAATAGATCGGATGATGATAGGTGGCTCCATCCGTGACCGGCGAAGGCATTGCCTTGGCCCAGAGACGCTGATGAACCGGCTTATCACTGAGATCGTCATTTGCCTTGGCCCCCAGTGGATAATGGAAATCAGCAAATCTCTCGACATAACGCGGTGGGCAGGTAAAAGGATGATGCGGCTCATCATAGGACAGCACCAGTAAAAACGGTTTATCCTGATGCGCGCGCTGTTTATCAATAAAATTTATGGCGCGCTGGCTGATGCGATATCCCCAGGTGAACTCATCGTCAATCTGGTGGCGTTCAAGTTCTTCTTTCGTATTCAGGCCATTACGCCATAAGCTGATTTTTTCTTCGGGAAGATCATGCAGATAATTAGCGCCATCATACCAATAGTCGGGATCCCATTCTGGCGGGCAGATGCCGGTGCCGAAGTAGTCATGGCCATCGAGATGCCATTTGCCTATATAGGTTGTTTGCCAGCCATCGTCTTTGAAATAATTTCCCATGGTACGTATATTCTTGCCCGGCGCCAGGTTATTAGTCCAAGGCCCGCTTTGGTTGGAATATAATCCGGTGAACAACCCGGCGCGTGCCGGTGTGCACAGCGGCGCGGTGGTCCAGGCAGAATTGAACTTCACGCCTCGCCGTGCCAATGCGTCAATATTATCGGTATGCAGAGGAAGACCGGTATAACATCCAACCATATTGGTGGCCTGCGTATCGGTCATGATAAAAATAATATTGGGTTTCATCACGCAATTTCCTGCTTGTTTTTTTTCGCGCCAGAAAAAATCAGCCAACCGCAAATACCGAGAACCGTTATGCCAGACAGCCAACACAGCCAGATACTATTCCAGCCGCCAAAACGCGCCAGAAACGCATAAATGAAGACCATGGCGGCGATAATGCCGATTGAAGCAACATTCACCCATCGCCACGGCGTCATTTCTACCGCTTTTGAATCGCGAAAAATAAAGGATGTTCCACGCGGTGCGATTTTACCAATCACCAACATGACCAAAACGTTCAAACAAAAAGTAATAGCCAGAACATAGAGGAAATGGATAGGAAAATGGAAAATATAATTAATTAATATATAGCTGAATATGCCTAACAGCAGTGCAATCTTCGCTGCAATCGCTGGAATACGGGGGAAAAAAAAGCCCATGATAATAATGGTGACCAGAGGGACGTTATATACACCATTCAATTGTTTCATCCAACTGTATAAGCCTTCGGGGGCATTGGCAATGGTCGGCGCCACCGCCACTGAAACCAGGGCCAGCCCCAGACCAAAGTAACGCCCCACCAGCACCTGTTTGCTGGAGGTGGCATCAGGATTAATAATACGACTATAAATTCCCATACTAAATAAGGTGCTGGCGCTATTGAGAAAACCATTAAATACGCTAATAATCGCCCCAAACAACACGGCGCCGAAAAATCCCACTAACGGAGCCGGCAGAATCTGATTAACCAGTACCGGATAAGCCATATCAGCTTTAGGGAGGTTTTGATAAAGGTGATAAGCAATGACGCCGGGTAAAACCAAGATAAGCGGATCCAGCATTTTTAATAGCGCCGTCAGTAACGCACCCTTTTGCCCTTCCGCCAGATTTTTGGCCGCCAGGGTTCTTTGGACAATGCCCTGGTTAGTACACCAATAAAAGGTATTAACCAGCACCAGGCCGGTCAACGCCGCACCTATGGGTACCGGGTCATGGGCGCCGCCAATGGAGTTCAGACGCTCGGCATGTTCCAGCGTCAGTTTATCAAGGCCGGCGAAAAAACTGCCGTTTCCCATGGCTATCAGCCCAAAAAACGGCACCATTAGTCCGCCGATAACCAGGCCGATGCCGTTGACGACGTCGGCAACGGCGATGGCGCGCAGCCCGCCGATTACCGCGTATAGCGTGCCGATCGCTCCCAATGCGAACACCATCACGATGGTGGCGCTTCCTGAACTCAGGCCGGTAAGCTGGCCGACATGAAACAGACTGTTAAGCGCCAGGGATCCTGAATAGAGGACAATAGGCAGAAAACAGACGCCGGTGGCGATCAAAAAACAGCAATCGACCAAAATACGCGTGGTTTTATCATAACGCTCTTCAATAAAGTCGGGAATGGTAATAATGCCTCGCTGCAGATAACGCGGCAAAAAAATCAGCGCTAACAAGACTAAGGGAATTGCCGAAATAACTTCCCATGCCATCACGGACATACCGAACTTATAGGCTTGCCCACTCAACCCTACCAACTGCTCCGTAGAAAGATTAGTCAGCATCAGCGACGCTGCAATGATGGGCGCTTTTAGCGATCGGCCGGCCAGAAAATAGCCCTGCTGCGTATGAGTATCGTTTTTTCTGACTTTCCACCAGGTAACCAGCGCTACCAGACTGGTAAAAAAGAAGAATGATATAATCTGCAAAATATTCATCAATCGCACCTTTCAGTAATAGTAATATCAGCGTGCAGACGGTCCTTCCAAAAAATTAGAATGAATTTTTTACTCTGGTTAACCCATTGAGATCAGATCGTAATTATTATTCCAATGAATAATTTCGTCGGCAATCTTGCTGTTACCCCATTACCTTAGTATGGCCTCAAGCAAACCATCGGGTAAGGTGTTAAGCATGTGCCGAGATATTTGGCATGAGGGATGTTTTACACTTTTCGGCAACCTATTTTTATGACCATTGTCATAAGCCCACATGACATAAGTCACATAATCATTATTGTTATAATTAAATGGGTCACAAGACTTTTCTTACCCTGGCTTATGCTTAAAGTACGTTAGCTTATTGAATTTTTGCGTTTGACCACATAAATCAATGGGGAACGGCGTCAAACTCGCCCCATAAACAAAAGGATTACATTTCACTACCTGGGTTATCCCGGTAGTCTATTGCACCGCCGGGGTGTTGATATCTTAGACGTGTCCATGAACTTCTCTTTGACGGGCGCGTTTAGGCTTGCGGCGGAAATTGCCCCAGCTGCAGGAACACGCCGAACCAATCTTCCATATGCCATGTTGTTGTGACGACACCGTCTATAATCGTGTGAAACTCGTGAAGGCCGAAATTCACCTTCTTACCCGTCGGAGCAATACCAAACAACTCGCCCAGATGGGTGCCGCTGATTTCCGCGCGTACGCCGATCTTACCTGGCTCCTGGATCATGTCATGAATGGCGATCTGCACATCCGGGAATGCGGCCACGACGCTACGAATAATTGACTTGATGCCCTCGGGACCCGGTTCTTGACCAGGTGCAAGCGGAATGTCATCCCAGTCTGGCGCGAGTACTGCGTCCACCAAGTCTGGATTCTTGTCATTGAAAGCGCGGTACAGTGTTTCTACTGCAGCCCGCTCGGCAAGCAGTTGTTGAGCAAGGTGGATATTGATAGTCGTCATGGTCATTATTTATCCAAATATGATTGAGTAAGCATCAGTCTGTGCTTTGCCGTACAATCAGTCCAATAAATAACCTGTATATAGTATTATCCGTATTATGGATTTTCATGGCATTGATTTAAATCTACTCGTCGCCTTCGACGCCCTGATGACCGAGCGCAATGTTACGCGTGCCGCAACGCAAGTAGGCGTAAGTCAGCCTGCAATGAGCGCCGCGCTTTCCCGCTTGCGCGCACTTATGGGTGATCCCTTATTCCTGCGTAGCGCCGATGGCTTGCTGCCAACGCCACGTGCGCGGGATTTGGCGGAACCAATCGCGCAGGCCCTCCGGCAAATTGAATTGACGATGGTGAAGAGGTCCGAGTTTATCCCAGGTAAATCATCCTTGACGTTCAAATTAGGGCTGTCGGATTATCCGAGCTTCGTGCTGCTCCCGGCCCTCATGAAGGCATTAGAAGAGGCTGCGCCATCAGTATCATTGAATGTACATGGCTTCATCGACCGCGATGTAGCCGTTGATCTGCTAGACGTTGGCGCGATCGATGCCGCGATTGGTGTGCCGCCGACCAATACCGACGGTCGCATCATGACGCGCCCCTTGTTGCGTGATGAGTTTGTCACCATCGTGGCCAGCGATAACCTGGCGGCCAGGCATGGGATGAATATGAAAACCTATCTGGAGTTAAACCATATTCTGGTATCGCCCGAAGGCCAGCTGTACGGCCTGGTTGATCAAGCGCTTGCGCAACAGGGCAAGAAGCGGAAGCTCGCGTTGACGTTGCCACAAATGCTCACGGTCCCGGCTGTCGTCGCGCGAACCCAAATGACAGCGACGGTTATGAAGCGCGTTACGCTATATTCTCCGGCGAACCACCAACTGATCATGTTTCCACCGCCTCTTGCGCTACCGGAGATTGTTTTCGACCTGATGTGGCACCGACGGAGCGATACTCATCCAGCACAGGTTTGGTTCAGGGAATTTATAGCAAGGCTCTCGCTCGCTTTGTAAGCAGTAGTGAATCACCACGGGTAATCTGTACTGTGCCAGCCCGGTACCCGATCTGACGGCCACTGTTTTTGATCTGGACAAAAAAAATCCGGTATGCTTTTTGAGCAGCACAACCGGATTTTTTCAGTTTAGAACGCTATTGTCCCGTTTTGAACGTTATTGTCAGTCCACAAGACAGCGATCACCCTTACCCGTTCACTCCACGGTAACCGATTTCGCCAAATTCCTCGGCTGATCGACGTCCGTACCTTTAATCAATGCAATGTGATAAGCCAAAAGTTGCAGCGGTACCGTGTAGAAAATCGGCGCAACGATAGCTTCCACATGGGGCAGTGGGATGATCTTCATATTTTCGCTGTCGGTAAAACCAGCGCCATTTTCAGCGAAAACATAGAGCAGCCCGCCGCGGGCGCGCACTTCTTCAATATTGGATTTGAGTTTTTCCAGCAGCTCGTTGTTGGGCGCGATAACGATCACCGGCATATCGGCATCGATCAGCGCCAGCGGGCCATGTTTCAGTTCTCCCGCCGCATAAGCCTCAGCATGGATATAGGAGATTTCCTTTAGCTTGAGCGCCCCCTCCATCGCAATGGGGTACAGATCGCCTCGTCCGAGAAACAGGGCATGATGCTTATCCAGGAAACCTTCCGCCAATTGTTCAATGGGCTTATCGAGCGCCAGCATCTGCTCAATACGCGCAGGTAATGCTTGCAAGGCGTGCACAATATCCTGCTCAACTTCCGTGGCCATGCCCCGCAGACGACCGATTTTCGCCACCAGCATTAACAGTACGGTTAACTGGGTAGTAAAGGCCTTGGTCGATGCTACGCCAATTTCGGTCCCGGCGCGGGTCATCAACGCCAAATCGGATTCGCGGACCAGCGACGAGCCGGCAACATTACAAATCGCCAGTGACCCCAGATATCCTAACGTCTTGGTCAAGCGCAGCGCCGCCAGCGTATCGGCGGTTTCGCCAGACTGCGACAGGGTGATGAGCAAGCTGCCGGCCCGCACGGCGGATTTACGATAGCGAAACTCCGAGGCGATCTCTACATCGCAGGGAACGCCGGCCAGCGCTTCAAACCAGTATTTGGAAACCATGGCGGAATGGTAGGATGTGCCACAGGCAATAATTTGGACATGTTGCACGCGGGACAAGAGCCGATCGCCGTCTTCACCCAGCTCAGGCAGGATTATTGCGCCGTGTTTGAACCGGCCTTCCAACGTATTTTTAATCGCCTGGGGTTGTTCGAAGATCTCTTTTTGCATGTAGTGGCGATACAAACCTTTATCGCCGGCATCATAGATGACCTGCGATTCAATTTCCGCACGCGCAACCGGATTACCCTGCGTATCCCAAACCCGTACCTGGCTCCGGGTCAGTTCGGCCACGTCGCCTTCTTCCAAAAACATAAAACGCCGGGTAACCGGCAGCAGCGCCAGCTGATCGGACGCCAGGAAGTTCTCACCCACGCCCAGGCCGATGACCAGGGGACTACCCGAACGAGCCGCCACCAGCACGCTAGGGTTATTGCTATCCATGATGACCGTACCATATGCGCCGCGCAGCTGCGGGATCACGCGCAAAATCACTTCGGCCAGCGTGCCGCCGCCCTGATGCTGTTCCCAATGGACCAGATGGGCGATAACTTCGGTATCCGTTTCGGAAACAAAACTATATCCCCGCTCAATCAGGGTCCTACGCAAGGGCTCATGATTTTCGATGATGCCGTTATGCACTACCACAATATGATCCGACACATGGGGATGGGCATTCACTTCGGAGGGTTCACCATGGGTTGCCCAACGGGTATGGGCAATCCCGGTGCCGCCGGGCAATGGGTGCTCCGCCACCGCCTGGGACAACGCGCTGACTTTACCCACCCGCCGCAGACGCTGCAGGTGCCCTGCATTATCCACCACCGCCAAACCAGCGGAGTCATAACCACGATACTCGAGCCGGCGTAATCCTTCTAACAAGATTTCCGCAATATCACGTTGCGCTACCGCACCTACTATTCCACACATCTGTGTTGTTCCTAAATGAACGGCTATGAGACCGTTACGATGTCTTTGACCTGACAGATACCGGTTTTTTCCGGTTTCCCCGAGCCTGTAGATCCAGGGATTATTATGTTTTGTCAGCCACTCTCACCGAAAGCGGCTGACAAAACAGGACGAAAGTTCCATCCTGTTCATCCAGCGATATCCCTACAATAGAACGCTTAAATTGACCTACTTATCCCATAGGCATGATGCCGCGGTCGGTAAGTCAGCTTTGCGGCGTTTTTTTTGTCGGCCGTTGCCAACCGGTAATATTATTTTGCCGGACCCGGCTCAGTACCAACTCATTTGCCGCCACGTCGCGGGTCACGGTGGTGCCTGCGCCGATAGTGGCACCGTTGCCCACCGTAACCGGAGCCACCAGTTGGGTGTCGGAGCCAACAAAAACATCGTCGCCAATGATGGTTTGGTGTTTATTGGCGCCGTCATAATTACAGGTAATGGTACCGGCACCGATATTCACTCCCGCGCCGATCTCGGCATCGCCAAGGTAGCTCAAATGGCCGGCTTTTGATCCTTTGCCGAGGCGTGCCTTCTTCATTTCGACAAAGTTGCCGACGTGCGCACCCTGTTCCAGTTCAGACCCGGGCCGCAAACGGGCGAAGGGGCCTACGGTCACGTCGGCCCGCAGGACGGAGTGTTCAATGATCGTATACGGACTGACCACTACATTATCGCCGATGTCGCAATCCTTGAGCACGCAGCCGGTACCGATGATCACATGATGGCCTAAGGTCACACGGCCTTCGATAATCACGTTGGTATCGATGGTGACGTCACGACCGTGCAGCAGCTCGCCCCGTAAATCAAAACGCGACGGGTCCAGCAGCATGACGCCGGCCAATAACAGCTTTTCCGCCTGCTGACGCTGGTAAGCGCGTTCAAGGGTGGCCAGCTGTAGACGATTATTTACCCCGTCCACTTCGGTAACGCGTTCAGGGTTAACGGTAGTAATTTGCCGTCCTTCCCGCCAAGCCATGGCAATGATATCGGTAATATAATACTCGCCCTGGGCATTATGGTTATCAAGCCGGCTTAGCCACCGCTTGAGATCGCCCCCGTTCGCAACCAGAATCCCGGTATTGATCTCGTGTATCAGCAATTGATCCGCCGCCGCGTCTTTCTGCTCAACGATACCGGCCACCCGGCCCTGCTCGCGTACGATACGGCCGTAGCCCGTAGGGTCTTCCAGGCATACCGTCAGCAGTCCAATACCGCCGTCAGGCTTGGCCACCATCAGCCGTTCAAGGGTAGAGGGCTTTATCAGCGGGACATCGCCGTACAGCATCAATACATCTTCTTCATCATTAAAGTAAGGCGCGGCCTGCTGCATGGCGTGGCCGGTGCCGAGCTGTTCGGCCTGCAATACCCAGTTTAAACGCGAACCATGGCTGGCTAATTGTTTCTGGAGTAAATCACCTCCATGACCGTAAACCATATGGATTTGCGCGGCGCCCAACGCATCGGCCGCATCGATAACATGCTGAACCAGCGGTTTTCCCGCCAGGGGATGCAATACCTTGGGCAAATCGGAATACATGCGGGTGCCCCTGCCGGCGGCAAGGATCACTACGCTCATTAATCGATTCGACATAACCATCCTGATGAATCAAATTCAATAGTCGGAAGTAAACCCGTTCATAGCAGGGATTACCACATATTTTGGGCTGAAAAACACGTTATGCCCGCCCAGAGCCAGAAGCCGCATTCATTTTAACGCTAAAGGGGCATATTAAGAGAAGTACGGATTATTCAGTAGATAAATGCAGCGAATCAGCCATAAAAAAGACGTTTTAACCCCTGATTTAAGGAAGACTTATTTTTACAGGGAAAATAAGGGGCGTTGTGATTGCGGTTATTAACCACATAAGTGGAAATTGGGAAATAAAAAAGCCAGCCCGCATGGACTGGCTTTTCGAACGGAAGCTCTTGCCTACATTGCTTTTTTAGTCAATTCAATGACCCGCAATTTAGCGATTGCCCTGGAAAGTTCAGCCGACGCCTGAGCGAAATCCACATCACCGTGTGAACTACTTACACGCTCTTCCGCCATGCGCTTGGATTCCATTGCCCTCGCTTCGTCAAGATCTTTGCCACGAATGGCGGTATCGGCCAGCACGGTTACGGTGCTGGGCTGCACTTCGAGAATTCCACCGGACAGGTAGATATATTCTTCTTCGTTATGCTCTTTGACGATACGCACCATACCGGGCTTAATGGCAGTGAGCAGCGGGGCATGACCAGGATAAATCCACAGCTCGCCTTCGCTCCCCGTCACCTGGATTTTTTCCACCAGCCCGGAGAACATCTTATGTTCCGCACTGACGACATCCAGATGGTAAGTGTTTGCAGCCATGTCACCCTCCTCTCACAGCGTTACAGTTTCTT
>JAATGH010000466.1 GCA_015654745.1 Enterobacterales bacterium | reverse complement strand
GCTGAGCAACTGGGTGTTAAGAAAGAAGAAGTCGTGAACAAGGCTTCTTTTGTAGATGACCTTGGTGCTGATTCTCTCGATACCGTAGAGCTGGTAATGGCGCTGGAAGAAGAATTTGACACTGAAATTCCGGACGAAGAAGCTGAAAAAATCACTACCGTTCAGGCAGCGATTGATTTCATTCAGGCAAGCCAGCAGTAAGCGAACATCCCTAGGCGGTCACTCGACCGCCTAAGTTTTTTGTCCCACTGTGTCCTATTTTCCCTCCTTGGAGGACAAGCGTGTCTAAGCGTCGAGTAGTTGTGACTGGACTTGGCATGTTGTCTCCTGTCGGCAATACCGTAGAATCTACGTGGAGCGCGCTCCTAGCCGGACAGAGTGGCATCAGCCCGATCGACCATTTTGATACTACTGCCTATGCAACACGTTTTGCTGGCTTAGTGAAAAATTTTAATAGTGAAGATTATCTCACGCGTAAAGAAGCGCGCAAGATGGATATCTTCATCCAATATGGCATCGCCGCGGGTATTCAGGCAATGCGTGACTCTGGACTGGTTGTCACCGAGGAAAACGCGCCGCGTATCGGGGCGGCGATAGGTTCCGGCATTGGCGGGCTGGGTCTTATTGAAGAAAACCATTCCGCGTTAATGAACGGTGGCCCTCGTAAAATCAGCCCATTTTTCGTGCCATCCACCATCGTCAACATGATTGCCGGTCACCTGACCATCATGTGCGGCCTGCGAGGCCCCAGCATTTGTGTGGCCACCGCCTGTACCACCGGCGTGCACAATATTGGCCATGCTGCGCGCATCATCGCCTATAACGATGCGGACGTGATGCTGGCCGGCGGCGCGGAGAAGGGAAGCACTCCCTTGGGCGTCGGTGGTTTCGGCGCCGCCAGGGCGCTGTCAACCCGCAACGACGATCCGCAGGCGGCCAGCCGCCCTTGGGATCGCGATCGTGATGGTTTTGTTCTGGGCGATGGTGCCGGCGTTATGGTGCTTGAAGAATATGAACACGCGAAAAAACGCGGCGCGAAAATTTATGCCGAAGTGGTGGGATTTGGTATGAGCAGCGATGCCTATCATATGACATCGCCGCCGGAAGACGGCGCCGGGGCGGCACTGGCCATGGTCAATGCCTTGCGCGACGCGAACATCGTTCCGGCGCAAATTGGCTATATCAATGCCCATGGCACCTCTACGCCGGTGGGTGATAAAGCCGAAACCCACGCGGTCAAATCAGTATTTGGGGAACAGGCTTATAAAGTCATGATCAGTTCCACCAAATCCATGACCGGTCATCTGTTGGGGGCCGCGGGTGCGATAGAATCGATTTTCAGTATTCTGGCGCTGCGAGACGGAGCTATCCCGCCCACCATCAATCTGGACAATCCTGACGAAGAATGCGATTTGGATTTTGTACCAAATGAAGCGCGCCAGCTTGCTGGGCTGGAATATACGCTTTGTAACTCATTTGGTTTTGGTGGAACCAATGGTTCACTGGTATTCCGCAAGATATAATCGTAGAGTTAAACTCAATGGCCCGTTTATCGGGCCATTTTTTTATCTTTTAAGGCTGCGGCCAGAGGTGAATTATGTACTGGATCAATGGACAGCCGCAGCAGTTCTTGCCATTGGACGACCGCACCATCCAGTTTGGCGACGGTTTTTTTACCACCGCCCGGATTAAGCAGGGGCGCATTGAACATTTGCCGTTTCACATGGAGCGACTTAAGGATGCGGCCAGACGGCTACTGTTTGCGTCGGTGGATTGGTCGTCTTTACTCAATGAGATGCTGGAGTTTGCGGAACTCCAGCAGGAAGGGGCGCTCAAAGTGATCATCAGCCGCGGCAGCGGCGGGCGAGGCTACAGTCCTGCCGGGTGCGGTGGGCCGGTACGTATTCTTGGCCATCGCCCCATCCCGGTAGAGTATGCTACCTGGCGCGCCGAGGGGGTGACGTTGGCCCAAAGTCCGGTTCCGCTGGGCCGCAGCTCACGGTTGGCGGGGATCAAACATCTTAATCGCCTGGAGCAGGTGTTAATCCGTGCTTACCTGGATCGCCAGACGGTGGCGCAAGAGGCCCTGGTGCTGGACGATGAGGGTAATGTGATTGAGTGCTGCGCGGCCAATATTTTTTGGCGTACCGGGCATGATGTGTTTACGCCCGACCTGCGCTTCGCCGGCGTGGCCGGCGTCATGCGCCGCCATATACTGGAGCTGCTTTGCGGTTCGCCCTTTGAGGTGCATCACGGGGAGGCGTTTCTTTACGAAGTTAAAGAAGCGGATGAAGTGATTATTTGCAACACGCTGATGCCGGTATTGCCGGTTAACCGCATTGATGAAAGAAGCTACGCCGGGGGCAGGACCCTGTTTGATTTTCTCAGCCCAAATTGTTGATAGAGTTATTGCATGAAGAAAAAGTTCTTGTTTATCGTCCTTGTCCTGGTGGTCGCCGGCGGCGCGTTCTGCCTGTTCCAAATCAAGCATTTTGCCGCGTCCCCGCTGACTATTCATGAAGATACCATTTTCACCCTGCCCGCCGGTACCGGCCGCGAAGGGCTGAAAACCGCGCTGCGACAGCAGCATATCGTCAAACGCACCCGTTGGCTGCCGGGATTATGGATACTTGAGCCAGAGTTGGCTAATTTCAAAGCGGGTACCTACCGTTTCACTCCCGGCATGACGGTGCGGCAGATGCTGGCGCTGCTGGTCAGCGGCCGTGAAGCGCAATTTTCCATTCGGTTTGTCGAGGGATCGTCGCTTAAGGAGTGGCTGGCAATACTGGATAAAGCGCCTTATCTTGAGCATAGCTTACGGGACGTCGCGGCGGATCAATTGGCCAGCCGCCTGGGGCGGGATCCGTTAACCCCGCTAGAGGGGCGTTTTTACCCGGATACCTATCTCTACACCGCGCAAGCGCATGATATCACGCTGCTAAAGCGCGCGGGACAACGGATGGATAGCGTCCTGGACCAGGTTTGGCGCGACAGGGCCGATGGGTTGCCTTATAAAACGCCGATCGATTTACTGACGATGGCCTCGATTGTGGAAAAAGAGACGGGTGTTCCTGACGAGCGGGCCAAGGTTGCGTCGGTATTTATTAACCGGCTGCGCCTTGGCATGCGGCTGCAAACCGATCCGACCGTGATCTACGGCATGGGGGAGCGTTATCGCGGCGTCATTAGCAAACAAGACCTGAGCGCGGCGACGCCGTATAATACCTATGTCATTACCGGTCTGCCCCCCGCGCCGATTGCCATGCCGGGGCAGGCTGCGCTGGATGCCGCCGCGCATCCGGCCAAGACATCCTATCTCTATTTTGTCGCGAACGGGCAGGGGGGGCATGTGTTCAGTACTAATCTGGCCAACCATAATCAGGCCGTACAGCAATATCGTGAAAGCGTAAAGGAAAACCGTGGACAGTAAATTCATCGTGATCGAAGGGCTTGAAGGCGCAGGCAAAACCAGTGCTATCAACGTGGTGGTCGAGATGCTCGGCCGCCATGGTATTCATGATGTTGTTTTTACCCGTGAACCGGGGGGAACGCCCTTGGCGGAAGTATTGCGCCGGCTGATCAAGGATGGTATCGATAACGAAAAAGTGACGGATAAAGCGGAGCTGCTGATGTTATATGCTGCTCGTGCCCAGTTGGTCGAGAATGTTATAAAACCGGCATTGGCGCGCGGGGCATGGGTAATTGGCGATCGTCACGATCTTTCGTCCCAGGCCTACCAGGGCGGTGGGCGCGGGGTGGATCCGACGTTGCTGTCAACGCTACGCGATTTGGTGCTGGGTGATTTTCGCCCCCATTTGACCCTGTATCTCGATTTGCCTCCGGCTCTGGGCCTGCAACGGGCCCGCGCGCGGGGCGAGCTTGATCGGATCGAGCAGGAGTCTCTGCCCTTTTTTGAGCGCACCCGTATGCGCTACCGGGCGCTGGCGATGGGTGATCCCACCATTGTCACCCTGGACGCCAGCCTGCCGTTGGCCCAGGTGCGCGACGCGTTGCGCGAACGACTTGACGCCTGGCTTAACACGCAGGAGCTTCATTCGTGAAGTGGTACCCCTGGCTAAATGCCCCCTACCGGCACATCCTGGCCCGTTATCAGGAAGGGCACGGACACCATGCCCTGCTGCTTCATGCCGCGAAAGGCAGCGGCGAATCATCGTTATGCTATGCCCTGGCGCGCTGGCTTATCTGCCAGCGGCCGCAGGGGATTAAGAGCTGCGGTGAATGCCATAGCTGTAGATTAATGCTGGCCGGCACCCATCCTGATTTTTATCAGCCGGAGCCGGAGAAAGGGCGATTAAGCCTGGGGGTGGACGGCATTCGCCAGATCATCGACCCCTTGTATAACCATGCCCAGCAGGGGGGTGCAAAAGTGGTGTGGCTGCCGCAAAGTGAGTTGTTAACCGAACAGGCGGCCAATGCCTTATTAAAAACGCTGGAGGAGCCCCCCGAACGCACCTATTTTTTGCTGGGGTGTCGGGAGCCGTCGCGGCTGCTGCCGACGCTGCGCAGCCGTTGCCTTTACTGGCATCTGGCGCCGGTGGACGAAGCTGTCGGCCTTCTTTGGCTGAGTCGGCAGGGTGTCGGATCCGATGAGCAGGCCCGCACCGCGTTGCGCCTTTCCAGCGGTGCTCCTCTCGCCGCCCTGGAACTGCTGCAGCCCGACCGGTGGGCGGAACGTCTGGCCCTGTGCGCCGGCCTCGGACAGGCCTTGGCGCAACGGAATTTCCTGATGTTATTGCCTATGCTAAACAAGGATAAGGATGATGAACCCTTGTATTGGCTGTTGACCCTGCTTACCGATGCGTTGAAATGGCAACAAGGCGCCGGCCGTTTTATGATTAATCAGGATCAGGCGCGTTTGGTGAGCGATTTGGGCGAGCGCTATCAATCGGGAACCTTACATCATCAACTTCATCAATGGCTGCGCTGCCGCGGTCAATGGCAGGAGATCGCCGGGGTCAACCGCGAACTATTAGTCACTAACCAATTGCTTAACTGGGAAGAAGATGCGCTGAACGAGCGTATGCATTCCTGGACTTTATAAAAGGTATAGCCATGTTTTTAGTCGATTCCCACTGTCACCTGGATGGATTGAATTATGAGACGCTGCATCGCGACGTGGCTGATGTGGTCGCCAAGGCCGGCGCGCGTGACGTGCATCTGATGCTGGCAGTGGCTACCACCCTGGCGGGTTTTCGTAAAACGCGCGATCTGATCGGGCAGCGCAACGAAGTGCTGCTTTCCTGCGGCATCCATCCCCTTAACCTTGATGAGCCTTATGATTTTGATGAGTTGCGTCAACTGGCCGCCGGCGCTGAGGTGATCGCCCTGGGTGAAACTGGGCTGGATTACTATTATCAGCAGGATAATAAAGCGGAACAACAAACCTCACTGCGCGAGCATATCCGCATTGGCCGCCAGCTGAATAAGCCGGTTATCATCCATACTCGTGCGGCGCGTGACGACACCCTGGCGATCCTGCGCGAAGAGCGCGCCGGCGAGTGCGGCGGCGTATTGCATTGTTTTACGGAAGATACCGAAACGGCCCGGGTATTATTGGATTTGGGATTCTATATCTCCTTTTCCGGCATGGTCACCTTTCGTAATGCCGAGCCATTGCGTGAGGCCGCCCGTTATGTGCCGTTAGATCGCCTGCTGGTGGAGACCGATTCGCCCTATTTGGCGCCGGTGCCTTTCCGTGGCAAGGAGAATCAACCCGCCTATGTGCGTGACGTGGCCGATTTTATGGCCGGGCTTAAGGGGGTGACCATCGAGGCGTTGGCCCAGGCTACCACCGCTAATTTTGGTCAACTCTTCCATCTTGAACCCGTCCGGCTGACCCGGGCGGGTTGACCCCCCGCCACGCCGGTTTTTCCTCTCGTAATCCCCGGTCATTCGCGTTACTCTGGCGCCGCCAATCTGCGGCGCTGGCAGGATGTTGCCATCCGCGTTGCACAACGATGCCACTCTACAAGCAAAATGAACCCCTCGAAAGCAAGCGCTTAAGCGCGAAACGTGACTGGGGTCAAATACTGTTTTCTTGATTTATTTTACTCTGCGTAATAAATCAGGGGCCGCTCAGACTCCAAAAGATCAAGAGTCCCAAGAGACTTTTGCACCCGTAAAATTGCGCACAAACGTCAGCACCATTTTTATACTCAGGAGTATGATCATTATGTTTAAGAACGCATTTGCCAACCTGCAAAAAGTGGGTAAATCGCTTATGCTGCCGGTATCGGTATTGCCCATCGCCGGGATTCTGCTCGGCGTTGGTTCAGCCGATTTTAGCTGGATCCCTTCCGTCATTTCCCATGTGATGGCCGAGGCCGGTGGATCGGTGTTCGCCAATATGCCACTGATTTTTGCCATAGGCGTGGCCTTGGGTTTTACCAACAATGACGGCGTTTCCGCGTTGGCCTCGGTGGTGGCATACGGCATTATGGTGAAAACCATGCTGGTGGTCGCCCCGTTGGTGCTGCATTTGCCGCCCGAGGAGATAGCCGCTAAACATCTGGCGGATACCGGCGTGCTGGGCGGGATCATTTCCGGCGCCATCGCAGCCTACATGTTTAATCGTTTTTATCGCATCAAGCTGCCGGAATATCTCGGTTTTTTTGCCGGTAAGCGGTTTGTGCCCATTATTTCCGGGCTGTGCGCTATCCTGCTGGGTGTGGTGCTGTCCTTTATCTGGCCGCCCATCGGGTCGGCAATCCAGGATTTCTCCCAATGGGCGGCTTACCAAAACCCGGTAGTGGCTTTTGGTATCTATGGCCTGGTTGAACGCGCGCTGGTACCCTTCGGACTGCACCATATTTGGAATGTACCGTTCCAAATGCAGGTGGGCGAATTTACCAATGCCGCCGGCCAGGTATTCCATGGGGACATCCCGCGCTATATGGCCGGCGATCCGACCGCGGGCAAGCTGTCCGGCGGATTCCTGTTTAAAATGTATGGCCTGCCCGCCGCCGCGATTGCCATTTGGCATTCCGCCAAGCCGGAAAATCGCGCGAAAGTGGGTGGCATCATGATTTCCGGCGCCCTTACCGCCTTCCTTACCGGCATTACCGAGCCGATCGAGTTCTCGTTTATTTTTGTGGCGCCGATTCTCTATGTTATCCATGCCATCCTGGCCGGGCTGGCATTCCCTTTGTGCATTCTGCTAGGCATGCGCGATGGCACCAGCTTTTCCCATGGACTGATCGATTTTGTGGTGCTAAGCGGCAATAGCAGCCGGATCTGGCTGTTCCCGTTGGTAGGGATTGCTTACGGCCTGGTGTATTACACGATCTTCCGGGTTTTGATTGCCAAACTGGATCTCAAGACCCCGGGGCGTGAAACGACCTCCAGCCAGCAGGTTACCCACGGTGGCACTGAAATGGCCGGCGCGCTGGTGAAGGCGTTTGGCGGTAAGGAGAATATTACCAATCTGGATGCCTGCATTACCCGGCTGCGGATCAGCGTGGCGGATATCTCCAAAGTCGATCAGGCCGGTTTAAAACAGCTTGGCGCTGCGGGGGTGGTCGTCGCGGGCTCTGGGGTACAGGCGATCTTCGGCACCAAGTCCGATAACCTGAAAACCGATATGGACGAGTATATGCGGCAATTTGCTTAATAGCCGCGTGCTCGCGTGCGTGTTGAACCCTACCGTCAACACGCCGCAAATCCATTTCCAACACACAGGGTTTATCCTGGTTACCCATCCAAAGTAATTAAACCATCAGAAGGTTGAAAGAAAGGGCATATGTCGCTCATACTCCATGCACTAACCTGTTTCGATACAAGGAAAGATGTCATGGCCGAAGAAACTATCTTTAGTAAAATAATTCGCCGGGAAATACCCGCAGATATCGTCTATCAAGATGAACTGGTTACCGCCTTTCGCGATATCTCCCCCAAAGCGCCCACGCATATTGTCATTGTGCCGAACGTACTGATCCCGACCGTTAATGATGTTACCGCCGAACATGAAGCGGCGCTGGGACGTATGTTTACCGCGGCGGCGAAAATTGCCGAGCAGGAAGGCATCGCCAAAGACGGGTTTAGGCTGATCGTTAACTGCAACCGCCATGGCGGGCAGGAAGTTTATCATCTGCATATGCACCTCTTGGGCGGCCGCCCGCTGGGTCACCTGGTCTCGTTTTAAGCGCGACAAAACGCCTGAACGTTTTTGGATTGGGGAGAATTATGCGTTTTGCACTACCGTTATTTGCCGTAT
The DNA here is from genome assembly GCA_015654745.1 of Enterobacterales bacterium. Taxonomy (GTDB): domain Bacteria; phylum Pseudomonadota; class Gammaproteobacteria; order Enterobacterales; family Enterobacteriaceae; genus Acerihabitans. The sequence continues at coordinate 11,487 of JAATGH010000466.1, read as the reverse complement.
TGCTGACGCTTGCGGGTTGTGGGCAAAGTCCCAATAAAGCGCTGACGATAAACGATCGCCAATCGCTGATTATGGACCCGTCGGTCATGACGGCGGGCATCACCGGCGATCGGCCGGTGATGAGCAACGATAAGGGGCGCCTACGCGCGCAATCCGTCATCAATAATGCGCAACAACACGCCGTTACGGTACATTACCGATTTTATTGGTATGACGACCAGGGGCTGGATATCTTGCCTTTCCCCGATACCCGTACGGTGACGGTTCCCGCCGGGGCCGACCTTACTCTGGATTCCGTGAACGGTAATCTTGAGGCCAAGCGCGTGCGCCTGTATCTTTTCTTATGATTTTGAGTGCGAGATGATGAAAAAGTATCTATTTATTCTATTGGCCACCCTGGTGTTAACCGGCTGTCCGACGCGTACGCCTGAACCCCAGCAGCCGCCCGCCACGGTGGAGCCGGCTCAGCCGGAGTCCATACCGACCCCGCCGCCGACGCCCGCACCGCAGCCGGTTCCGGTACCGCCTAAGATTCATACTCTCGATTGGCAGGCGAGCGTCGCTCCGCTGATCCAACAGATGCTTGGCGTCCAAGGGGTCGCGCCAGGCAGCGTGCTGTTGATCAACACGGTGAAAAACAATACCAATGGCAGCGTACAGACCGGTAAGGCCACCGCCGCACTCTATAGCGCGCTGGCTTCCAATAACAAGTTCACCCTGATCAGCCAGGATAAACTGATCTCGGCCAAGCAGACGCTCGGCCTGTCGGTAGACGATAGTTTGGAGTCGCGTTCCAAGGCAATTGGCCTGGCGCGCTATGTTAATGCGCAATATGTGCTTTATACCGACGCCAGCGGAGACGCCAAACTGCCGGAGTTAGAGCTGCAGCTGATGTTGGTGCAATCGGGAGAAATTGTCTGGTCGGGTAAAGGGCTTGCGCAAGAGTGATGTCGGGCTGGAGCGGTTGCTAAGCCGGATGTGGCCCGCGGTCGATACTCACCAGTGGCATATCGAACCGGTAAACGGACTGACCGGAGAAAGCTGGCGGGTTCGTGCGCCGGGTAACGATTGCCTGGCGCGGGAGAATACGACACAAAAGCGGGTGCTCGGCGTCGAAAGACGGCGAGAATACCGGATCTTGCGACAGCTGCGGCCCAGCCGACTGGCACCGAAACCACGCGGTCGCGTAGCGCAATGGCTGCTGGTGGACTGGCTGGCCGGCGTAACCCTGTCTTCTGACGCTTGGCGTGACGAGGTTAGCCGCGGCGGCCTGGCGCGCCGGTTAAGGCAATTACACCTTTGCCCTCGCTATGGATATCCCCTCGACCTGCGCTCCCGGTATGCCGCCTATTGGCAGGAGAGCGACCCAGGCCGCCGTTGCCCCGCCTGGCTGCGCCTGCATCAACGCTTCATGCGTGAAAAAATGCCGGCGGCGTTGCACATTGCCCCTTTGCATATGGATCTGCATCCCGGCAATGTGGTGCGCGGCGTTAACGGCGAACTGCTGCTAATCGATTGGGAATATGCCGCTGATGGCGATATAACCCTTGAATTGGCGGCACTGATCCAAGGTAACGGCCTGGATGAGGGTGAACAACAGGCCTTGTTCGCCGCCTATTGCGCCACGGATACCGGCTATGCGCCATCGCTATTGCAGCGACGGGTCGCCGCATGGGGACCTTGGATCGATTATCTCATGATGATGTGGTATGAAGCCCGTTGGGGGCAAACCCGCCAACGACGGTTTGTTGCGGCATCCACGCCGCTGCGCCTGCGTTTGGGGCTGCCGTTTTAACCGGTAGGCCGGATTTTATCAATACATAAAGGGTTGAGGTGGATGTGGGTCCATTGATGTTAGATGTCGCCAGCTATGAGCTGGACAATGAAGAGCGGGAAATATTGCAGCACCCCACGGTGGGGGGCGTCATTTTGTTTACCCGTAATTACCACGATCCCGATCAGTTGGTGTTGCTTATCAAACAGATTCGCCAGGCGTCCCGACAGCGACTGGTGGTGGCGGTGGATCAGGAAGGGGGACGAGTGCAGCGCTTTCGCGACGGGTTTACCGCGCTTCCGGCCGCCGAATCCTACGCGGCGCTGCGTCCAATGCCGGAAGCTAAGGCTCTGGCGCAGGATGCCGGCTGGCTGATGGCGGCGGAAATGATCGCCATGGATATCGACATCAGCTTCGCGCCGGTACTGGATATTGGCCACGGCAGTGCGGCCATCGGCGAGCGTGCCTTTCATCATCTGCCGGAGCCGGCCATCGCGTTGGCGGAGAGTTTTATCGCCGGCATGGGAATGGCCGGCATGAAGGCTACCGGCAAGCATTTCCCCGGTCATGGCGCGGTGAGCGCGGATTCACATAAGGAAACGCCGCGGGATGGGCGTCCGCTGGAAGAGATGCGCGCCAAGGATATGCGGGTGTTCTCCACCCTCATTGCGCGGGGTGCGCTCGACGCGATTATGCCTGCTCATGTTATTTATACCGAAGTCGACGATCGGCCCGCCAGCGCGTCCGCAACCTGGCTAAAAGATATTTTGCGTCGGGAATTGGGATTCGGCGGCATCATTTTTTCCGATGACTTATCGATGGAGGGGGCGGCGATCATGGGAAGTTACCCCGAACGTGCCCAGGCGTCCCTTAGCGCCGGGTGCGATATGATACTGGTATGTAATAACCGTGCCGGCGCGGTGGAGGTGCTTGATAATCTGTCTGCGATCAAAGTTGCGGGGCTTGAGGCGTTATACCATCGGGGAGTCTTTTTCCGAAAGGATTTACTGGCATCCCAGCGCTGGCGGCATACACACCGGCAGTTGACGCTGCTGACGCAGCAGTGGGCTGATGAAAAGCAGCGACGGGAAGAAATCCACGACCGTTGAGATTCAGCGGCCGGACTTATTATCTACCTCTCGGATTCGGGGTGCGGGCAGCCGGCAAGCAAAGGGATCCGGTGCTTACTCCGGTAAGCGATGTGGACAGACAGACGTAACCGGCCCGTCCGCGGCTTGAAGAAGAGGGGTAAAGGCGAGGATAGCGATGATCATCTATTTGCACGGTTTTGATTCTAACAGTCCCGGTAACCACGAGAAGGTGCTGCAACTACAGTTTATCGATCCTGATGTGCGTTTAATCAGCTACAGCACTCTTCATCCGCGCCATGATATGCAGCATTTGCTTAAAGAAGTGGACAAGATGCAGCAATTGACTGATGACGAGCGCCCCTTGATTTGTGGCGTAGGCCTGGGTGGTTTTTGGACGGAGCGCATCGGTTTTTTATGTGACATGCGCCAGGTGATCATCAATCCCAATTTATTCCCGCAGGAGAATATGCCGGGCAAAATCGACCGGCCGGAAGAGTATGTGGACATCGCGACCAAGTGTGTGGAGAATTTTCGCGACAAAAACCGCGACCGCTGTCTGGTGATCCTGTCCCGCAAGGATGACATGTTGGACAATCGCCGTAGCGCCGAACTGCTTGGGCCCTATTATGAAATTATTTGGGATGAAACCCAAGGCCATAAATTTAAGAATGTCGCGTCGCATTTACAACGTATTCAGGCGTTTAAGTCCTTGGGCTGATGGCTTTATTCCATGCGTCGATGCCTTAGCCCCGCGTTTGCGGTCGCAATTTTGGACCGAAAGGCGGTTTGTTCGTTGAAGGGTAAAATTGATTTATATCAATTTTGGTATGACCAAATGACCTGACATGATAATCTGACGCTAAGCGTCATTTTATGTCATGTAACCACGTGTTTTATAAGGGTATTTTTATTCACTCTTAATTAACGAATGGTTTACAATTGGAGGTCAATTTGTCATTACCCTTGAAAAAAATTGTTATCGTGGGCGGCGGCGCCGGCGGTCTTGAGCTGGCTACCCGTCTTGGGTCTTCACTTGGACGCGGTAAACAAGCCGACATTACCCTGGTGGATCGCAATCATAGCCATTTGTGGAAACCCTTGTTACACGAGGTGGCCACCGGTTCGCTGGATGAGGGTGTCGACGCTATCAGTTACCTGGCGCATGCCCGTAATCATCATTTCCATTTCCAATTGGGTAGCCTGACGGATATCAACCGCCAGGACAAAACGCTGCTGCTGGGCGAAATCCTTGATACCCATGGCGAACCTTTGGTACCTGCCCGTCGGTTGTCTTATGACATTTTGGTGATGGCGCTGGGCAGCGTTTCCAATGACTTTGGCACCGCGGGGGTAAAAGATCACTGTATTTTCCTCGACAGCCCGGCCCAAGCCCAGCGTTTTCATAATGAGATGTTGAACCTGTTCCTGCGGTTTTCCACACGATCCGCGCCCGAAGAGCGGGTCAATATTGCAATCGTTGGCGGCGGCGCCACCGGCGTGGAGCTTTCGGCCGAGTTGCATAACGCGGTGCAAGAGCTGCATAGCTACGGCTTTGAAGGACTTGATAACCAGGCGCTTACGTAACGCTGGTCGAGGCGGGCGAGCGGATTTTGCCCGCTTTGCCGGTGCGTATCTCCGCATCAGCTCATCAGGAACTCAGTAAAATGGGCGTCAGGGTACTGACGAAAACCCTGGTCACCAGCGCGGGACCCGGTGGGCTTACCACCAAGGATGGGGAGTTCATCCAGGCGGAACTCATGGTTTGGGCCGCGGGTATTAAGGCTCCGGATTTTCTCAAGGATATCGCGGGGCTGGAAACCAATCGCACCAACCAATTGGTCGTGGAACCGACGCTGCAGACTACTCGCGACCCGGCTATCTTCGCCATAGGCGACTGTGCGTCCTGCCCGCAGGCGTCGGGGGGGGTTGTTCCGCCTCGTGCGCAGGCGGCGCACCAGATGGCCACTAAGGCGTACGGCAATATCATGGCGCTGCTAAAAGGCCAGGCGCTCAAGCCCTATGTGTATAAAGATCATGGTTCGCTAGTCTCGTTATCGCGATTCAGTACCGTGGGTAGTCTGATGGGTAATCTGATGCGTGGCTCCATGATGATCGAAGGGCGTATTGCGCGGGCGGTGTATATTTCACTTTACCGTATGCACCAAGTGGCTCTGCACGGCATGATAAAAACCGGCCTGATTATGCTGGTGGGGCGGATCAATCGGGTTATCCGGCCGCATTTAAAGCTGCATTGAGGGTTCAGCCTCGTGATGTAGCCGCGGGGTAGGGTAAGGCGCCGAAGCGTAAAGGGTTGCGTTCGGCGCCTGCAAATTGATTTACCCCCGTAGTCGTAGTAACATTCACTGACTTTCCCTCAATTACAGTCATTTATGCCAATCATTCAATCAGTTGAACGCGCGCTGGGGATCCTGGATCTCTTTGATGAGTATACCGCTGAGCTTAAAATAACGGATATCAGCGCGCGCATGGGATTGCATAAAAGTACTCTGCATTCGCTGTTGAAAACCCTGCAAATGGCTGGCTATATCGACCAAAACAAAGATAACGGCAAATATCGGCTTGGCATGAAGCTGGTGGAGCGGGGCAATTTACTGATCAATTCCATCGATATTCGCGACAAGGCGCGAGGATATTTGCTGGATCTCACTTCCCAAACCGGACAAACCACACACCTGGCAATACTTGATGGCAAGGAAGGCGTGTATATCGATAAGGTCGAAGGCAAGCTGGCGGTGATTACCTTTTCACGCATTGGCCGGCGCTTGCCGGTGCATGCTACGGCTATCGGCAAGGTACTGCTGGCCTTTAATCCCCAGCCTGAGATCGACGCGCTGCTGAAAGATTATGTGTTCACCCGGCAAACCGCCAACACGCTGGTGGATGCCAGGGCTTATTTGCAGGCGCTGGAGCAGGTACGCCAGCGGGGTTATGCTCTGGACGATCAGGAAAATGAGCAGGGAGTGCGCTGCATTTCCGTCCCTATTTGGAATCACACCCGGCGCGTGATTGCCGCGATCAGCATGTCGACGTTGACTAATCGGGTTAATAACGAAGAGTTTGAACATTACATCCAGCTGGTTAAAGCCACCGCGGAGGAGCTTTCCCAGCGCCTCGGCTATACCGCAGCCTTGACTGACTAGCCGCCTCGGCGCGGCTTAGCCCAAAATTCACGAAACGCCCGGCGCTAGGGCGCGGGATGTAACGCCGCCATACCGGCGTTGATGACTCGGATAATTTCGTCGGTATCATATATGCACCCCTTCCATGTGCCGCCGCTGGCGGCCTGTAGCGCGGCCCAAAGCCGGGTATCGTCAGGCAGCGCCGGGTGGGGCCGCAAATCCGGGTGGGGGGTGCGTTCGGCCAAAACGATGCTGGCCTGCTCGGGGGTGAGCGGGCGCAGCTCATCACCGATGAAATTGATGGTGCCCGCCAGCCGGTTACGATCAATGATGATTTCAATTATATCGCCATCGCGCAATCGGCCGATGGGCCCGCCCACCAGTGCTTCCGGCCCGACATGGCCAATACAGGCGCCCGTGGATACGCCGGAAAAGCGTGCGTCGGTGATCAGGGAAACATGTTTGCCATAGGATAGATGCTTCAAGGCTGAGGTGACCTGGTAGGTTTCTTCCATGCCGGTTCCCGATGGTCCGCCGCCGATAATCACCATCACGTCGCCGGCATGGATCTCTCCGTGTTTGATGGCATGGATGGCCTGGGCTTCCGCCGTGAAAACCCGTGCTTTTCCGGTATGGCGGTAAATGCCATCATCCCCGACCACCGAGGCATCGATGGCGGTGGACTTGATTACCGCTCCTTCTGGGGCGATATTGCCTACCGGGAAGGTGATGGTCGGCGTCAGGCCTTTGGTGCGCGCCTGCGCCGGGCTCATGATGACCTCATCGGGATGAATGCCATCCTGATCCTGGAGGCACTGGCGGAAAATTGCGCGCCGCTCGGACTGTTCCCACCAATCCAGATTGGCGCCTAATGTTTCACCCGTCACAGTGAGCGCATCCTCGTGCAGCAAGCCCAACCGGCGCAGATGCAGCATCACTTCCGGAACGCCCCCGGCCAGGAAAGCGCGTACGGTGGGATGGTAAACCGGGCCATTGGGCAATACGCTGACCAGACGCGGAACACGCCTGTTGACGTCGGTCCACTGCGAGACCGTGGGGATCTGGCAGCCGGCCGCATGGGCAATGGCCGGGATATGCAGCAGCAGGTTGGTCGAACCGCCAAACGCAGCATGGACCGTCATGGCGTTTTCAATGGCTTTGTCGGTTAGGATATCACGCGTGGTCAGACCCTTTTGCTGCAAGTTCAGCGCCGCGCGCGCCGATTGGCGGGCAATTTCCAGCCATACCTCTTGCCCCGACGGCGCCAGCGCTGAATGAGGCAGTGCCAATCCTAATCCTTCGGCCACCACCTGTGAGGTGCCCGCGGTGCCGAGAAACTGGCATCCGCCACCGGGTGAGGCACAGGCGCGGCAGCCCAGTTCCGCCGCTTCTTGCAAGGTTAACTCGTTATTGGAAAAACGGGCTCCGATGGTTTGCACCTTGCCGGCGTCTTCACCTTGAGTGGGCGGCAGGGTTGCGCCCCCTGGAACAATAATCGTCGGTAATGAATGCATTGACGCCAGGGCAATCATCATCGCCGGCAGGCCTTTATCGCACGTCGCCACGCCGATCACTGCTTTACGGGTGGGCAACGAGCGGATCAGGCGACGAAAAACCACCGCGGCATCATTACGGTACGGCAAAGAATCAAACATACCATGGGTGCCCTGGGAACGGCCATCGCAGGGGTCGCTAATGTAGCCGGCGAACGGAACGCCATGATGGCGGGTAATTTCTTCGGCGGCGGCACGCATTTGCAAACCTATTTCCCAGTGTCCGGTATGGTAACCCAACGCCACCGGGGTACCATCCGCATCGCGAATGCCGCCTTGCGTACCGAGGATCAAGACTTCGGTGCCCAGCATCTTGTTGGGATCCCAACCCATCCCGGCATTCAATGTCAGGCCGAAAATATGGCCGCTAGGCGATTCCCTTAGCATCTCGGGCGTTAAGGGCAAGGCCCCCTGTGGCCCTGGGGCACTGGTTTGAATATGATAAATCTGCTGATTATCGTGATTAAAAATCGAGTTTATAGACATAGCTCATTCACTTTTCATTATTCATACAAGCCAGCGATGTCGCTGGGGGGCTGTTTATTATGACAACAGGTCGGCCGACGCCAATATGTGCTTAACTTGCGCCCGCTGCGAGTCATCCAGCGGCTGGGTCGGCGGTAGGCAATAGGTTGACACATCAAGGCCGCAAAGACACATTGCTTCCTTAACCACGTTGACGAAAGGGCTGTCGATCTGATAGAGCCGCGGTAATTGCAGAATGGTTTTATGCAGCCGGGCAGCCTGTGACAAATCGCCAGTACGCACCGCCCGATAAATGGCGACCGACAGCGCGGGGGCAAAATTGACACTGGCGGAAATGGCGCCGTCTCCCCCTAATAATAGTGTGTTCAACAGATGATCGTCGTAGCCACAAAATACGCTAAAGTTTGGATGGCTCTCTTTGACGGTGGTTATCATATCGCGCAGATGGGCCACTGAATCAATGGTATCCTTGATGCCCACGATATTGGAATGCCTATCGGCCAATGTTTTCACTAACGCCGGGTGCAGATCCTGCCCGGTCAGTTTCGGGAAATTATATAAAATAATCGGTAGCGTGACCGCTGTGGCCACCGCAGCATAATAGGCGAGCAGGTTGGCTTCGGTTACTTGCCAGTAGTAAGGATTAATCACCACAATACCATCGGCCCCGGCCTGCTGCGCGTGGCGTGATAATTCTATCGCTTCGCGGGTATTGGGGTTTCCGGTGCCAATCAACACCGGTGTGCGCCGATCCACTAAATGAATCACTTCGTCAGCGAAACGCTTCCTTTCCGTAACCGACATTTGCGAGAATTCGCCCCCGGTACCGAGAAAAAACAATCCGTTAACGCCAGCAGTAATTAAATGGTCGATGACCAACTTCATTCCCGCCCGATCCGGCGAGCCATCGGGGTTAAGGATTGAGGATACGGGGGGAATGATCCCGGCAAATTGGGTAATAGAATTCATTAAACTGCTCCTTTAATTGGATTGATCATGGGGAATACATCGCCACGCTACTGCTGGGACAATAAAGTGAAGGCCTTTTATTGTTCTACATTATAGAACTTTGTTTTATAATGTACGCAATATCCTATCATCGGTAACGTTGCCGCGTAAACATTGTGGGCATGGCCCGTGCAATAAATGGCAGGTGGATCACATATCCACCTGGGCGGTACCCGGCCATGCTGTAGGAATTTTCCCAAATACGGGCCTGGCGACATATTCGCCATCGCATTTGGCTATTCGTCTGATTGCGGTACCCAACCGGTTTGTGCAGACTCCCCAATATCCGATCGGCGATTCACGCGCGCCGACCTGGATGGGTCAAGCAATAGCAAGCGGGTATTGCCTATAAACGAGGGTGGCTCCACGCAGGCCGCTCGTTTAATGAGGTCCCGATTTGGCAACCTGAGGTGAACCAACGCGTGGGAATGACGTCTGGAGGATTTTCCATGAATAAATCAATGTTAGCCGGTGTCGGCATCGGGATTGCCGCGGCTTCCGGCATCGCGGCGGTGGCGGGTCTGGATATGTTTTCCTCAGGTCCGCAATATGCCCAAGTGGTCACGGCTACCCCGATCAATGAAACCATTAAAACCCCCCGCCAACAGTGCCGGAATGTGACGGTAACTCATCGTCGACCGGTTCAAGATGAAAACAAAATCGCCGGCTCATTGCTGGGCGCGGTGGCGGGTGGTGTTCTGGGGCATCAGTTCGGCGGCGGACACGGTAAAGATGTGACGACGGTGGCGGGCGCCCTGGCTGGCGGATACGCGGGTAACCGGGTTCAGGGGAGTCTGCAGGACAGCGACACCTATTCCAGCAGCCAGCAACGTTGCCAGACGGTTTATGATAAATCTCAGAAACTGATGGGGTATGACGTAACCTACAAGATTGGCGACCAGCAGGGCAAAATTCGCATGGATCACGATCCCGGCACGCAAATTCCGCTGGATAGAAAAGGCCGGCTGGATCTGAATAAACCGGTTTAACCGACTGCCGCTCCTCGGGTGCCGTGCTTATCAAGCCAATCGGCTTGGCCCCGCCAGCGGCGCGCATCGGCCTTGGCGGGGCCGCCCGGCGTCAGGCCGGTAGCCTGTGCTGGTTAAGATCTTCCAGCAGTTGATGGACATATTTCAAGCGCTCAAGACGATCGGGCAGCGCGGTGATAAATTTCAGCCGCGTAGGGCCATCCAGACGAAATGTCAGGTAGTCTCGTTGCAGTAAACCGATCAAATAGACTGGATCAACGCAGTTCTTTTCGCTGAATTCAATAAATCCACCTTTTTCATTACCTTCGATACGCTTGATGCCCAGCTCGCGTGCACGCTGGCGCAGAACGGCAATATCCAGCAGATGGCGCGCCGCATCGGGCAACAGACCAAAGCGATCGATAAGTTCTACCTTGAGCTCATCAATTTCACGGGTATCCGTGGCGCTGGCGATACGCTTGTAGAACGACAGGCGGGTGTTAACATCGGGAATATATTCTTCCGGCAGCAGGGCCGGCATGCGTAGCTCGACGTCGGTAAGCTGGCTGGTTAAATCGTCCAGCGAGGGCTCTCGGCCAGATTTAAGCGCCTCCACCGCACTCTCCAATAGTTCCATATACAAAGAAAACCCTATGGTTTGCAACTGGCCGCTTTGGTCTTCGCCAAGCAGCTCGCCCGCGCCGCGGATTTCCAGATCGTGTGTCGCCAGCGCAAAACCCGCGCCCAAATCTTCTAATGAGGCAATGGCCTCCAGTCGTTTTAATGCATCCTGGCTCATGGCTTTAGGCGGCGGGGTTAGCAAATAGGCATAGGCCTGGTGATGGGAGCGGCCCACGCGTCCACGCAGCTGATGAAGCTGCGCCAGACCAAAGTGATCGGCTCGCTCAATAATGATGGTATTGGCGTTGGCGATATCAATGCCGGTTTCGATGATAGTGGTGCACACCAGCACATTAAACCGCTGGTGATGGAAGTCGTTCATCACCCGTTCAAGATCCCGCTCGCGCATCTGCCCATGGCCGATGGCGATACGCGCTTCCGGCACCAGTTCCTGCAGGCGCAGGGTAGCCTTTTCGATATTTTCCACGTCATTATAAAGATAATAAACCTGGCCGCCACGCAACACTTCGCGCAGGATGGCTTCGCGGATCACCTGGCTATCGTACTCCCGGACAAAGGTCTTTACCGCCAGACGGCGGGCCGGCGCGGTGGCGATAATCGATAGATCGCGCATACCGCTCATTGCCATATTCAAGGTGCGCGGAATCGGGGTGGCGGTCAGGGTCAGGATATCAACGTCGGCGCGCATGGCCTTAATGCGCTCCTTATGACGCACACCGAACCGATGCTCCTCATCGACAATCAGCAAGCCCAGATCGCGCCATTTAATATCGCTTTGCAATAGCTTGTGGGTACCAATCAGAATATCCACCTTGCCTTCAACCG
>JAATGH010000104.1 GCA_015654745.1 Enterobacterales bacterium | reverse complement strand
TCGGCTTCGTCATCCAGGATATGATCATACCCTAGCAGATGCAGGCAGCCATGGACAACCATATGCGCCCAGTGCGCCTCCAAGGCGACCGCTTGTTCAAGCGCCTCGCGCTCCACTACCTGGCGACAAATAACCAAATCGCCGAGCAATGGCAATTCTACCTGCGGCGGCGCTTCAAAAGGAAACGACAGCACATTGGTGGGTTTATCCTTGCCCCGGTAGGTCAAGTTCAGCTCGTGGCTTTCTGCTTCATCCACCACGCGCACCGTGACTTCCGCCTCAGGTTGGAACTGCGGCAACACGCCTTCTAGCCACCGCATAAACGCTGTTTCATCCGGTAAACCGGCGACATCGGCGCACGCCAACTGCAGATCGAGTATGATGCCGCTCATTTGGACGACTCCCCGTCGCCGCTCGCCGGCCGGTCGTTTGGCTCGTGGTAGTGCGCCTCCCGCCTGCGTTGTTCACTAAGGGCATCCTTGCGTTTTTGATCGGCGGCCTCCCAGGCTTCATAAGCGACCACGATGCGAGCAACCACCGGGTGGCGCACCACGTCTTCACTATGGAAGAAATTAAAGCTGACTTCCTCCACGTCGGCGAGAACTTCGATGGCGTGACGTAGGCCGGATTTCGCATTCCGCGGCAGGTCGATCTGGGTAATATCGCCGGTAATCACCGCCTTGGAGTTAAATCCGATGCGCGTCAGGAACATCTTCATCTGCTCGATGGTGGTGTTTTGGCTCTCGTCAAGGATAATGAAGGCATCGTTCAGCGTACGGCCGCGCATATAGGCTAGCGGCGCCACTTCGATTACGTTGCGTTCGATCAGCTTTTCCACGCGCTCAAAGCCCAGCATTTCGAATAAGGCGTCGTATAAAGGCCGAAGGTAAGGATCGACCTTCTGGCTGAGATCGCCGGGTAAAAAGCCCAATTTTTCACCAGCTTCCACTGCGGGCCGGGTAAGCAGTATGCGGCGAATTTCCTGGCGCTCCAAGGCGTCCACCGCCGCGGCCACCGCCAGGTAGGTTTTCCCGGTACCGGCGGGCCCCACCCCAAAGGTGATATCGTAATCAAGAATGTGGGCAATATATTGCGCCTGATTCGGCGTGCGGGGCTTGATCATGCCGCGCTTGGTCTGGATGTTCACCGCTTTGCCAAAATCAGGCACGCTTTCGGCGGATTGTTCCAGTACCCGGCTTTCTTTGATTGCCAGGTGAATTTTTTCCGGTTCAATATCGGTCATGACGCCGCGTACCGGTGCGGTATCGACATACAGCGTGCGCAGGATATTGGCCGCGGCGTCGACGCACTGCTGCTTGCCGACCAGTTTAAAAGCGTTGTCGCGACGATTGATTTCAATGCCCAACCGGCGTTCAAGTTGTTTAATATTGTCATCGAATGGTCCGCATAGGCTCATTAAACGGGTATTGTCAGCGGGCTCTAGCACGATTTCTTTAGTGTCGACGTTCAAGCTTTTCCTCGGGGCCTTGTGGCCATGTTAGAGAATGTCATTATTCAGGTTTCGGCGCTTGGGCTGTCCAAGGGCTACCCATCATGTCTTATAAATGAAGTAAACCGCCGCCAGCGTCAAGGATACGCATCGTTAAAACCATATGGGGGCACAATAAGTGAAATGCAAGCAAGAGCGAAAGGGGGGCGAGGCGGCCGAGCCGCCTGCCTGCTGCGCGAAAACGAGCGCGAGGGATCTGTTGGCGGGGGGGATCATGGCCGCCAGGTTCCTACGCCGATATCGTTTTCCTTGCGGGTACGGGCAATCACCGACGCGGGGGTTTCGTTAACCCGCAGTCCCATTTGATCTTCGGTGCGGACCACCACGCCGCGCAGTGAATTGGGATTGACATCGACGATTTCAACATCGACGAACTTGCCAATCATATCCGGGGTGCCTTCGAAATTGACCACGCGGTTATTTTCGGTTCGACCCGCCAGTTCCATAAGACTCTTGCGCGAGGTCCCCTCCACCAGGATGCGTTGTACGCTACCTTGCATGCGGCGGCTGAATTGCATGGCCTGCTGGATAATTCGCTCCTGCAGGATATGCAGCCGCTGTTTTTTCTCATCCTCGCTGACATCGTCAACCATATCGGCCGCCGGCGTGCCGGGACGGGCGGAATAGATAAAGCTGTAGCTGGTATCAAAATTCACGTCGGCTATCAGCTTCATGGTCTGCTCAAAATCAGCCTGGGTCTCGCCAGGGAAACCGATGATAAAATCCGAGCTGACTTGAATTCCCGGCCGGGCCTGGTGCAGCTTGCGAATAATCGATTTGTATTCCAACGCGGTATGCGCGCGCTTCATCATGGTCAGAATGCGATCCGAACCGCTTTGTACCGGCAGATGCACGAAGCTGACCAGTTCCGGCGTATCGCGGTAGACATCGATAATATCATCGGTGAATTCGATGGGGTGGCTGGTGGTGAAACGCACCCGGTCGATGCCGTCGATGGCCGCCACCAGGCGCAGCAGCTCCGCGAAGGTGCAAATATCCCCTTCGTAGCTGGCGCCGCGGTAGGCATTGACGTTTTGTCCCAGCAGATTCACTTCGCGCACGCCTTGTGACGCCAGTTGGGCGATTTCAAACAGAATATCGTCGCAGGGGCGGCTGACTTCTTCGCCCCGGGTGTAAGGCACCACGCAGAAGGAACAATACTTGTTGCAGCCTTCCATGATGGAAACAAATGCGGATGGACCATCGGCGCGGGGTTCCGGCAGCCGATCGAATTTTTCAATTTCCGGAAAGCTGATATCCACCACCGGGCTGCGGTTGCCGCGCACCTGGTTGATCATTTCCGGCAGGCGATGCAGGGTCTGTGGTCCGAAGATGATATCCACATAATGCGCGCGCTCGCGAATATGTGCGCCTTCCTGAGACGCCACGCATCCGCCGACGCCAATGATCAAATCCGGATTGGCTTCTTTCAGCGCTCGCCAGCGGCCCAATTGATGGAACACTTTTTCTTGTGCTTTTTCGCGTATAGAGCAGGTATTGAGCAGCAATACGTCCGCTTCTTCGGCGTTGTCCGTCAATTGATAGCCATGGGTGCTATCCAGTAAGTCGGCCATCTTCGATGAATCGTACTCGTTCATCTGACAACCCCAGGTTTTGATATGCAGTTTTTTTGTCATTGGCTTGCCATTACTCGGTGCAGGGAAAAAGCCCTTGGGCTCATGCAGGGCGCGTATTGTAATCCTTTGCCGTTGTTGTGACCAGTACGCCGCGCATCGGGCGCTCTTTCATAATGAAAAATTGCGTTACACTACGCAACTGTTTAATGACTGTCATAAGCCTGGCCGAAATGAATATAAACAAAACGTCTTTTGATGCCGTGGTCGCGGGCGCAGGAATGGTGGGCGCCACCGAGGCGCTGTTGCTGGCCCAGGCCGGCCTGAGCGTATTGGTATTGGATCAGGCACGCCCATTGACGAGGACAGCGGATTCTCCGCCCGATCTCCGGGTGTCGGCCATTGGCCGCGCCTCGGTGGACCTGCTGCGCCAGGTGGGCGCCTGGGAACGGCTGGAGAGTCATTATTGCGTGCCCTACCGCCGACTGGAAACCTGGGAGTGGGAGCGTTCCCTGGTTTCTTTTGACGCCGCGTCCCTTGGCCTGTCGGAACTTGGCTTTATGGTGGAGAATTACCGGTTGCAACAGGCGTTGTGGCAGGCGTTCGCGGCGTATGAATCCTTGGCCCTGCGCTGTCCGGCCTCGCTGCTGGATATGCGCTATGACGGCGGTCGCTGGCACCTGGAGTTGGATAATGGCGACATCGTCGATACCCGGTTGCTTATCGGCGCCGACGGAGCGCGCTCGGCGGTCCGGCAGCGGGCGGGCATCGGCACCGGCGGTTGGCAATATCGGCAGTCCTGCCTGTTAATCACGGTGGAATGTCCCTATGAGCAGCAGGATGTGACCTGGCAGGCGTTTACGCCTGACGGGCCACGGGCATTTTTACCGCTCTATGACCATTGGGCTTCGCTGGTCTGGTATGACAGCGCGGCCCGTATACAGCAATTACAGACGCTGGGATTGCCGGCCCTTGAGCAGGAGGTGCTGAAACATTTTCCCCAGCGCCTTGGCGCGGTGAAGGTGCGCGGCGCCGGGGCGTTTCCCCTGGCGCGCAGTCACGCGCGGCAATATGTTCTCCCCGGTCTGGCATTGATCGGGGATGCCGCGCATACCATCAATCCGCTAGCGGGCCAGGGAGTGAACCTGGGTTTTCGCGACGCCAAGGAATTGGCTGACGTGGTGATCGGCGCCCGGGATCACCAAGAGCCCTGGGATGAACTGCGGATATTGAAGCGTTACCAGCATCGCCGTTATGGCGACAATTTACTGATGCAAAGCGGTATGGATCTATTTTACTCAGCGTTCGGCAACAACCTGCCGCCGGTGCGCCTGGCGCGGAATCTTGGCCTGATGCTTGCCCAGCGCGCGGGCGGGTTGAAAACCCTCGCACTAAGATATGCCTTGGGGCTCTAAATCAACCGCGCGCGGTTGCACCGGTAAAGGCCGAACACCGGCCATCTTTTGTTCCGCAGGCAAGGCGGCGGTGTTCGCATCGGGTGATATCCGCCGGCCTGCCGCCCGATGCCGCAAAAGGGCCGTCACATCGCCAGAATTTTCTCTTTCTGGGCGCAGAACTCCTGGTCATTTAAAATCCCGCGCTCTTTAAGCGCGGCCAATTTCTCCAGCTGGGTAATCACGTCATGGGAGGACTGGGCGCTGCAGGCCCTGGCGGCGGCAGGTTGTTTGTGTAAATTTTCCCGTGCCGTATTCACCATATTGGTAAACGGCGTGACCGCGCCTTTCATCACGTTTTCGATGGTATAGTTTTGCCCAGCGGTGCTGAGCGTGATATTGCCGGTCATCATGCGAGTCCGTCCACCCACCGAGACGATACTGTCCAGGTCGATAGTGACCTGTTTGAGGCCGTAGACCATCCCTTTATCTAAAAAGATGATGCGGTAGTTGGTTAAGGTAATCAGCCAGGTGTTGCCGCCCATCAACCCGGATGCGACGGCCAAGGGGTATTCATCGTCGGCGAGGATGGCCGGCAAATGGTAGAATTCTTTTTTGGTACCGAAGGGCATGTCCCCAACCAGCTTGGCCAGGCGCTTGTACTCAATTTTTAGCTCTTCGTTATTCGCTGTCTTAAAGTTAATCATCGTTGATTCCCAATGAATAATTGTCAATTTGTTAATTAACTATGCTTGAATTTACCCTATAAACGGCACAAACAATGGCCGGAACAATCTCATGAAAAGCGGTTACTTTATCAACTAGCATCAGTTACACAACGGGTACGATCTCTTTGTCGCAAGCGACATGCCGTCTCCGAATTTGCGTAGCTCGGGATTGTGCACTTAATTTTATGCGCGATACCATGATCTGGGAGTGCTCAGAGCGTGTTTAGTTGCATGAAAAAAGCGGAAATCCGGTTTTTATTATGCAACTGCCTGGCGGATGGTATGGCCGGCACTGAGTACCCTATGAGACCGGGCGCTGTAGAACGTCTGAAAAAATGAAGAAATGAAGCGGGGGATGGGCATTGCGGCCATAGGCTATCCACAAACAGCATATAAAGAAAACGGGGCGATGTCTTTCGACAATCGCCCC
>JAATGH010000021.1 GCA_015654745.1 Enterobacterales bacterium | reverse complement strand
GGCGATCACCGGCACGCGGCCCTTGACTTTACCTACGACAAATCGGGCCAGTTCTACCCGCTCCGCCAGGCTGAGAAACTGCATTTCGCTCGATTGACATACCGCGAATAAGGCATCGACGCCGCGCGCCAGATACCAATCAATCAGCCGGCCAAGACCTGGATAGTCGATCTGGTTTTGCGGGGTGAATGGGGTAAGCATCACCGGCACGATGCCGTTTATTTCTTTCATTTCAATCTCCTATAGCGGCGCCCGGCTATCGGACGCTACGGCAAAAAGTGATTTGGCAACCGGGCTGTGTCGCGCCATTGACCACCGTCGGCGCTGGCGCGCGCAACCTAACCCTGTCTTAACGCGATGCCAGCCGTGCCTGTACCTGTTCCAAGGATGGCATATTGGACGCACCTTCTCGTTCCACCGCCAGCGAGGCGAATGCCGAAGCATAATGGGCGGCCTGTATCGTGCTTTGGCCCATGGCGGTCGCAGCGGCCAGCGCGCCGTTAAAGGCGTCGCCGGCCCCGGTGGTATCTACGCTTAAGGCTGGAAACACCGGTACCTGATGAAAGTGGGCGCCATCCTGGATCAGTGCCCCGCGCGCGCCCAAGGTAATAATGACTTTACGTGCGCCCATGGCGGTAATTTTCTGACTGGCCAGTTTGGCGCTGGCAAAATCCGTGACTTCGATACCGGACATTAAACTGGCTTCGGTCTCATTCGGCGTAATCATGTCCACGTGGGCCAAGCATTCAAGTACCTCAGGAGAGTAGGGCGCGGGGTTCAATATCACCGTAACCCCGAGCTTCTTCGCCAGCTTGACGGCATTTAGGGTAGCGTGGAAATTATTTTCCATTTGCACTAATAATACGTTGGACTCGGCAAGCTCATCGAGCATCGCCGCGACCTCTTCGTCGGTAATCGATTTATTCGCACCAGGATGGATAGCAATCATATTTTCACCATCCTCCTGGGAGACAAAAATAATGGCATTCCCGGTAGGTTCAGTTTCTGATTGATATAAGGTGAAAGAATGAATATCCGATGATGATAAATGATCATAGGCAAACTGGCTGAACTGATCTTTACCGACTTTGGCAACAAAATGGACCTTGGCTCCGGCCCGACTGGCCGCCATGGCCTGATTCGCGCCCTTGCCCCCCGGCCCCAGCGTGCTGCCTGTCGCCAGCAGGGTTTCTCCACCTTTGGGGAACCGTTCCACCCGGGCAACGATATCGACATTAAAGGAGCCCAGGATACACACTTTATCTTTCACGCTTTTTCCTTTCTCCCGCGATCGGGTATTTTTATTTTGACTAATAAGCTTGGTTAATAGAGCGTCGACGCTAATTCCGGTATCCTGGATAATAGCTGACTGCAGGCTGCGCCGGATAACCAACGCGCCGCCGTGGCAACGCTTCAACAAACCT
This sequence comes from Enterobacterales bacterium, assembly GCA_015654745.1. Lineage (GTDB taxonomy): Bacteria > Pseudomonadota > Gammaproteobacteria > Enterobacterales > Enterobacteriaceae > Acerihabitans. The sequence goes on along the minus strand of JAATGH010000021.1, from coordinate 13,852 downwards.
TGTTGTGCCAAACTGTTTAAATCAGTGCGTACCGTTTCCTTGGTCACGGAACAGGTTTGCGCCAAAAAATTTACCGTGACGCGTTCATGTTGATCTAAATACGCCAGAATTCGTTTGCGCCGTTCTTCTAAAAACATACGTTGACTTAAATGCATGGCAACCCCGGTACTCAAAATATAATTGAGAGCTGGATCTCAAAAAGTGATCAATAGCATAGGATGTGGCGTCAAACAAAAGTAAACAAAAATCAGCAACAGGGTTTTGTCGTGAAATGGAGGATGCCAGGACTATCATGTTATGATACTTACCAGCTGATTATCCCAGGCGCCAGGCGCCAAGCGGCTTTGGCGAAAACGATGCCACCGAGCGTCATGCTTGACACCCATTCCCTGAGATCCTTTACCTAAGGGGTAGACCCAACACCATGATTCGTGTAACCACCATGTCTAATCCCCGTCTGGCCCAGGCCTTTATCGACTATATGAAAACCCAGGGCATCATATTGGAAATGCAGCCGCAAGGCCGGATCGCCGAGCTGTGGCTTCACGATGAGGGAGAACTGGCCCGGGTGGAAGCCGCCCTGGAAATCTTTTTACTCGACCCCCTGCATCCACGTTACCAGGCCGCCAGTTGGCATTCCGGCAACACGGAAAGGAGTCAGTTCCGCTATCAGCCCACCTCATGGCTTCCCGCGCTGCGCAGCCAGGCGGGGCCCTTGACGCTGGGGATAACCATCAGCTGTGTCATAGTGTTTATTTTAATGAATTTCCTCGGGGACGACCTGGTAATGTACTGGCTGGGATTCCCCGCCGATACGCACCAATATATCCAGGTCTGGCGGTGGGTAACCCATATTTTGTTGCATTTTTCCCTGCTGCACTTATTGTTCAATATAGTGTGGTGGTGGTATCTCGCCAGCGCCATGGAAAAACACCGCGGGATGCTGCCGTTACTTCTGTTAACGCTGGTTTCAGCCGTGATCAGTGGGGTGGTGCAATCTCATTTCAGCGGCGTGCTGTTTGGCGGCCTTTCCGGTGTGGTATATGCGCTGATGGGGTATGTGTGGTGGTACGGGGAGAAAAATCCAGGTAGCCCGCTAATGATGCCGCGTGGGGTTATTGTGTTTGCCCTTCTGTGGCTTTTCGCCGGTTACTTCGATATTTTCGGCATTGCCATTGCCAATGCGGCGCATGTGGCAGGGTTGGCCATCGGGTTATTAATGGCTTTTTGGGATACGCGCCATGGGATCGGAACCGGTCGTCATCGCTAGTGTCTCGGCAACAGAGGATCTAAAGTGAAGCAAACGCAGCGGCATGATGCCATCATCGAACTCGTGCGACGGCAAGGGTATGTCAGTACCGAAGAACTGGTGGAACATTTTGCAGTCAGCCCGCAAACCATTCGCCGCGACCTGAATGATTTGGCCGAAGGAAACAAAATCCACCGCCACCACGGCGGCGCGGCCCTACCATCAAGTTCAGTCAATACGGCTTATCAAGAACGTAAAATCATGTGGTCGGCGGAAAAGGCGCGCATCGCCCAGCGAGTGGCCAGCCAAATCCCCGATGGTGCAACCTTATTTATCGATATAGGCACCACCCCGGAGGCGGTAGCCCATGCCTTGCTGAACCATAAAAACCTGCGGGTGGTCACGAATAACCTCAATGTCGCCACGTTGCTAAATGCCAAAGAGGATTTCAACCTTATTCTGGCCGGCGGCGAAGTGCGTACCCGCGACGGCGGAATCATCGGCGAAGCCACCCTGGATTTCATCTCGCAGTTCCGCCTGGATTACGGCATCCTTGGCATCAGCGGCATCGATATGGACGGCTCGCTGCTGGAATTCGACTATCACGAAGTGCGTACCAAACGCGCCATTATCGATAATTCCCGCTGCGTCGTGCTCGTCACCGATCACTCAAAATTCGGGCGCAACGCCATGGTCAATCTGGGAAAAATGTCCCTGGTGAACTTTCTGTTCACCGATAAGCTGCCACCGCCAAGCGTGATGAGTATCATCGAGCAGTCGGAAGTGATACTCGAACTCTGCTGAACCGTCATCTTTCCAGCCGCAGGTGCGTTGGCTGTGTCTGGAAAGTTTTAGGGTACAGCGTGTTTTATTTTTCGCAGTTTCCACCTTTTTAATACCCTTGACTATTCTTTGATCATTACGGACGTACCTGCGTTTTTTTTTACACCGTATCCGTCATACTCCGAGTTGCCGACGCGTTGGTCCGCCTCGCTTACTCCAGAGTTTTACCTAAGTTAGCGCCAGGGGATCCGCTGCGTCGCCGTCTGCCCGCAGCTCGAATCATTTAGGGTATAAGTTTCGTCGTGATGATAACGTTGCACTGGCGGGGCGGCCATAGGGGATACGCCGTGGAAATGCTGGCCGTGGTGGTACAGGCGGCGTTTCCCGGGTTGATCTACGTACAACCAACAGGATAGAGACGCTTTTATGCCAAAATTAAAACTTGATAAAGCAGCATTTCAATCCGCCCTGGCGCGCCAGTGGCAACGTTTGGGTCTGGATGACGCGCAAGGGATGACCGCGTTTCAATGGTGGCAGGCAGTGAGTGCTGCGGTCAACGAACTTATTGCGTTTCAGCCTGGCCGCCGCGAGGACAAAAAAAACCACCGTCACGTCAATTATCTGTCTATGGAGTTCTTGATTGGCCGTTTAACGGGTAATAATCTTATTAACCTTGGCTGGTATGATACGGTTAAGAATGTGTTGGCCGAGTATCACATTAATTTGAGCGATCTGTTGGAGCAGGAGACCGATCCGGCTTTGGGCAATGGCGGACTGGGCCGGCTGGCGGCTTGTTATATGGACTCCATGGCGACAGTGGGACAATCCGCCATCGGCTACGGTCTTAATTATCAATATGGCCTGTTTCGCCAGCAATTTTTCGACGGCAAACAGGTTGAAATACCGGATGACTGGCACCGTGAGAGTTATCCCTGGTTCAGACACAACCCGGCGTTGACCGTCCAGGTGGGATTGGGCGGCAAATTGGTCAAAAATCAGTCCGGGCGAGAGGAGTGGGAACCCGCGGTTATGCTGAACGGCGAGGCTTGGGATTTGCCGGTGGTCGGTTATGAAAATGGCGTTACCTTACCGCTGCGTTTATGGCAAGCCACCCATCCACATCCCTTCGATCTTGGACTGTTCAATGAAGGTAAGTTCCTCAAAGCCGAGCAGGCGGGAATCGACGCCGCCAAGCTGACCAAGGTGTTATACCCCAATGATAACCACCAGGAGGGTAAACAGCTGCGTTTGATGCAACAATATTTCCAATGCGCCTGCGCGGTGGCTGATATTCTGCGCCGTCATCACCTGGCGGGCCGGACGATCCAAAGTCTGCCGGATCACGAAGTGATTCAACTCAATGATACGCATCCGACCATCGCCATTCCCGAGATGCTCAGGGTGCTAATCGACCAACACCAACTTTCCTGGGAAGACGCGTGGCATATCACGTCGCGCACTTTCGCTTATACCAATCACACCCTGATGCCCGAAGCGCTGGAACGCTGGGATGAAAGATTGGTTCGGGCCCTACTGCCGCGCCACTTTGCCATCATCAAACAAATTGATCGCGAATTCAAAAAAGTGGTGCGCCAGCACTGGCCGGACGACGAGGCGATTTGGGCGAAGGTTGCGGTACATTACGACCACCAGATACGCATGGCGAATCTTTGCGTGGTCTGTGGTTTTGCGGTAAACGGCGTTGCCGCCTTACACTCCGATCTGGTGAAAACCGATCTCTTTCCAGAATATTTTGCGCTCTGGCCGGAAAAATTTCATAACGTGACCAACGGTATTACGCCGCGGCGCTGGTTGAAGCAGTGTAATCCGGCCCTGGCAACATTGATTGACGATACTATCGGTAAAGGTTGGGTAACCCATCTGGAAAAGCTTAAAGAGCTTGAGCCCTATGCCGAACAGGCGGAGTTCTGTAACCGTTTCCAGCAAATAAAGCGTGATAACAAGGAAACGCTGGCGGAGAAAATAAAACAGATAACCGGTATCACCGTTAATCCGCAAGCGCTGTTCGACGTACAGATAAAACGCCTGCATGAATATAAACGTCAGCATCTCAACTTGCTGCACATTATGTCGCTCTATCGCCAACTGCGCGATAATCCCGAACTGGATATCGTGCCGCGGGTATTCTTGTTCGGCGCCAAGGCTGCCCCGGGCTATGCGCTGGCGAAAAACATTATTTATGCCATTAACCAACTGGCGGAAAAGATCAATAAAGATCGGAAAATCAACGATCGGCTTAAGGTGATCTTCTTGCCTGATTACCGCGTGTCGGTGGCGGAATGGATGATCCCGGCCGCGGATTTGTCGGAGCAGATTTCCACCGCCGGCAAAGAAGCCTCGGGCACCGGCAATATGAAGCTGGCGTTGAATGGCGCTTTGACCATTGGCACCCTCGACGGCGCCAATGTCGAAATTGCCGAACAGGTCGGTGATGAGCATATCTTTATCTTTGGGCATACCGCTCCCGAGGTCAAAGCGATACTGGCACAGGGATATAAGCCCGCTCAAATTCTGAAAAAAGACAAAGCGTTAAAAGCATTGTTGACCGAACTCGGCGGCGGTGCATACAGTAACAAGCATAAACATGCATTCGACCCGTTATTGCACAGCCTGCAGCAGGGAGGAGATCCCTACCTGGTGCTGGCAGATTTTGCCGCTTATTGTGACGCTCAGCAGCGAGTAGACGCGTTGTATCGCCATCCGGAGGCCTGGACGCGCAGCGCGGTGCTTAATACCGCACGGGTGGGTTTCTTTAGCTCGGACCGCTCGATTCGTGACTATCAGCAGCGTATTTGGCAAGCGAAACGCTAAGGAGCTTTGATGGATCCCAAGGTACTGGATCAGGCCGCCGAACGGGCGGGGATTATTCCGGAATATATTGATGCCTGGGGACAGCGCAAAATTATCAGCCAAGCGACCAAACGGCAGTTGCTGGACGCCATGGCGGGGCTGCGTGACGATTTTGGCCAATCGCCGGTACCCCCGGTATGGGTGATAAGGCCGGGAGACCCTCTCTCGCTGGCGCTGAACCTAAACGAGCCCGTTGAGTGGGTATTGACCGAGGAGTTGGGACGACAGCACGAAGGATCGATGGCGCAGCGCCGGGTGACGCTGCCCGGTTCACTGCCGCTGGGCTATCATCGGCTGACCGTGCGCTCCGGCCTGCGGCACTGGAACTGTCAGGTTATCGTTGCCCCGGCGCGCTGCTACGAGCCCGACGCGCTGCTGGCCGGGCAAAAGCTCTGGGGGGCTTGCATACAGTTATATACTCTGCGTTCCCGGCATAATTGGGGCGTGGGCGATTTTGGCGATTTAGCGTTAATGATTGAGGGCATAGCCAAGCGGGGTGGCGCATTTGTGGGCCTTAACCCGATACATGCCTTATACCCTGCCGCGCCGGACTGGGCCAGCCCCTATAGTCCCTCATCGCGCCATTGGCTGAATATTATCTATATTGATGTTGGCGCGCTGGAAGACTTTGTGCAGAGCGCCGAGGCCCAAGGGTGGTGGAACCTGCCGCATACCCAGTCCACGCTGGCCACGTTGCGCGATGGCGAATTAGTGGATTATTCCGGGGTAACGGCGTGTAAGCTTACCGCGTTAACCTTCGCTTATGCGCAGTTTTCACGGCGTGGTGAAGAAGATCCCAAGCGTCGCGATTTCGTTGAGTTTATTCGTCGCGGCGGCGAAAGCCTGCATTACCAAGCCACTTTCGATGCGCTGCATCGCTACCTCACCCTGGAGGGGTCTCTTTCCGAGGGCTGGCAACAATGGCCCGCGGAATATCAGCAAGCCGATAGCCCGCAGGTGCGTGAATTCAGCCAGCGCTATAGCGCGGAAATCCAGTTTTTCAGCTGGATGCAATGGGTAGCCGAGCGTCAGTTCGATGAATGCTTCCGGCTTAGTCAGCGGCTCAATATGCCGATTGGCCTCTACCGGGATTTAGCGGTAGGGGTCAGCAACGGGGGGATGGAAACCTGGAGCGATCGCACGTTGTATTGCCTGGCCGCCTCGATAGGGGCGCCTCCCGACCGACTGGGACCTCAGGGTCAGGACTGGAGTCTGCCGCCACAAGATCCGAACGTGCTGGTGGCGAGGGCTTATGAACCCTTTAGTGAAATGTTGCGTGCGAACATGCGCCATTGCGGCGCGTTGCGTATCTATCATGTGATGTCGTTATTGCGGCTTTGGTGGGTGCCGGCGCAAAACACCGCGGTGCAGGGCGCTTATGTGAGTTATCCGGTAGACGATCTGCTGGCGGTATTGGCATTGGAAAGCCATCGGCAACAATGCATGGTTATCGGCGAGGACTTAGGCACAGTGCCCCGGGAAATTACCGAAAAACTGCGCGCCGCCGGGGTCTATTCCTACAAGGTACTGTTTTTCGAACGCACCAGCCCAACCGAGTTTCGCAGCCCGGATGAGTATGTTTCCCAGGCGATGGCCACCTTGACCACCCACGATTTGGCTACCTTGCGCGGCTACTGGCAGCAGGAGGACCTGCGCTTGGGTCAGCGGCTGAACCTTTATCCCGACGAGGCGATTTATCAGCAGTTGCTTAACGATCGGCACTTGGCGCGCCAAGCGCTGCTTGACGCCCTGCATCGCTGGAAATGCGTGCCGGTGAAACTGGGTGTCCATGCGCAACGGGTGGCGATGTCGCCGGTGCTAAACCGCGGCATGCATCGTTATTTAGCCTGCGGTAATTCAGCGTTGCTCGGGCTACAGCCGGAAGACTGGTTGGATATGGCCCTGCCGGTGAATGTTCCCGGGACTACCGATCAGTACCCCAACTGGCGGCGTAAGCTTACCCGCGGCGTAGCCGAGATGTTTGACGATCCGGTGGTGATCCGTTTACTTAAAGAGGTGGACCGGCTGCGAAAAACGGGCCTGGGCAAAAGTGGCGATCTTGCGGGAGGGAAAAAGTAACCCAAGGCGTGTCAACGAATGAGGTTAGTGGGGCTTCTGCGTAATGCAGGGGGGGCTTGCGCCGGTCCGCCGCGGCGGACCGGTGATGGGCGACGGGATAATGGTTAATAAAAAGAGTGCTCGCCGCGCTGATGTTCGGTCAAATCGCGCACGCCCTTGAGTTCAGGGAATTTTTCCAGCAGTTCTTTTTCGATGCCCTCCTTGAGGGTGTAATCCACCATGGAACAGCCGTTGCAGCCGCCGCCAAACTGCAGAATGGCCAGGTTGTCATCGGTGATTTCCATTAACGATACCTGGCCGCCATGGCCTGCCAGTTGAGGATTAATCTGCGATTGCAGCACATACTCCACTCTTTCGATCAACGGCGCGTCTTCTGACACTTTGCGCATCTTGGCGTTAGGCGCTTTCAGCGTGAGCTGTGAACCTAGCTTGTCGGTCACAAAATCGATCTCCGCGTCTATCAGATAAGGCGCGCTGAGCTCATCGACATAGGCGTTGATTTTGTCGAATTTCAGTTCGGTGTCCGTTGTTTCCACCGCGTCGGGAGGGCAGTATGAGACGCCGCACTCGGCGGTTGGCGTGCCTGGATTGATGACAAACACACGAATTTGGGTGCCAGCTTCCTGATTGGCCAGCAATTTAGCAAAATGTTCCTGGGCTGCATCGGTAATCCGGATCATAACATTCACTCAATAGTTGACTGATTTAGTCGGTTATAATACTACCATTCTCCCGCCTACTACAAGGTGCGGCAGATGCACCAAATGTGCACCGCTTTCGCCCGCCGCGCCAGCAGGAGACGGGCGATTTCATCGGCGGTGCTGCCGGTGGTGACCACGTCATCCACCAGCGCCACGGTTTTTCCCGCGACATCGGTAACGCAATCAAACGCGCCACGCAGGTTGCGCCGGCGGGCGCGGGCATGCAGCATTTGCTGCGGCGCGGCGGCCCGGAGCCGTACCAGGCCCTCACGCCGGTAATCAATGTCAAGCCAGCGCGCCAGGGGCCGCGCAAGCAGATCGGTTTGATTATAGCCCCTGCGCCAATGACGGGAAGTATGTAACGGCACGTTTAGTATAAGATCGGGCTTGCGCACCAGCAGCAGGCGGCGATCCTCCTGCCAGCGCAGCAGCAGCAGGCGGGCTAGTACGCGCGCCAGCCCCGTATCGCCACGGTGTTTACATTTTTTTATCAGCAGGCTCAGCGGCGGTTGATAGGCGCAAACATAGGTTATCGATTGCCAGGGCGGGGGTTTTAGCTGGCACCGGCCACAGCACTGCCTACGGCTGCCCGCCGGCAGGCCGCAGCGCGGGCAACAGGTCTCCCTTCCGTTAAGCAGATCCTTTAGGCAGCAGCGGCAAATACCCTGATGGCTGAACCATACTGGCTGTTGGCATAGCCAACAAAGGGCGTTGATTGTTAGCATAGAGGTTTTCCTGAACCCTTAACTTATGGAACGCTATTTGATGAAGCCACCTTACATGATGAAGCCGCTTTTTTGGCGCACGGTCGGCGCCGGTTCCATCGATCTTGTGCTGCTCCACGGGTGGGGATTGAATGCCGAGGTCTGGTCTTGCATCGAGACGCGGTTATCACCGCATTTTCGGCTGCATTTGGTGGATTTGCCGGGATATGGCCGCAGCTTGGGTTTTGGTGCCTTGTCGCTGGCGCGCATGGCGCAAGAAGTGATGGACATGGCGCCGCCGCGCGCCTGGTGGCTGGGCTGGTCCCTGGGCGGCCTGGTAGCCAGTCAGGCTGCCCTCGACTGTCCTGAGCGAGTGGACGGGTTGATAACCGTGGCATCCTCGCCCTGTTTTAGCGCCGCCCAAGAATGGCCCGGTATCAAACCGGAGGTGCTGCTCGGATTTGAGCAGCAGCTGCGCCACGATTTTCAGCGCACGGTAGAGCGTTTTTTAGCCTTGCAAACGTTGGGGACGGAAACCGCCAGGGAGGATACCCGCCTGTTAAAACAGGTCGTCTTAAGCCAGCCGTTGCCGCCGGTGGAGGTATTGACCGGCGGCTTGGACATTCTGCGCGGCGCGGATTTACGGGATCGCCTGACCGGGCTGTCGATGCCGCTGTTGCGCCTGTATGGTTATCTGGACGGTCTGGTGCCGCGTAAGGTTGCCGGACTGCTGGACCAACGCTGGCCGGATAGCCAAAGCGTCATCATTCCCAAAGCCGCCCATGCGCCTTTTATTTCTCATCCAGATCTCTTTTGTCAGAATATTATTCAATTTATCACCGCACCGCGATAAAATCCGCCCAATGTGCGCAGGGAAATTGCCTACCGCCGGTAACTGGCGGTAAACATAGTCTTTCAATCGATTAAATGGAAAAAAGGGAAAATTTGGCTATATTTAATAGGCATACCCTGACAATTATAAATAGGAAGTATCATGAAAAAACTGACGTTTATGGCAATGGCCCTCGCGGGTATGGTGTTTTCCGTTAGCGCAATGGCCGCTGAGGAAATTACCGCCCAGGAAGCTAAAGACAAGGGCTTGGAAAAAATCGGCACGGTGCATACCACAGCCAAGGCAACCTCTCCTATGGATGCAAAAGCCATTCTATCCAAAAGAGCCGACAAAAAAGGCGGTAAGTATTATGTTATTATCGCCGGTCGTGAACATGGTAAATTTAGTGCAACGGCGGATGTTTATAAATAATACATGCTGTAAACAGTATCTGATTTCGACTCTATAAATTTCCTCGTCACCTCTATGGCGTATATCGTTGTTACGCCTTTTTTATTATATTTTTACCGCAAGCATGTTGGTGAAATTCCGTATTTTTAATGTCACATTCCATGTGCATGAAATCCAAGATTTAATTTCTATCATCGCTATAATTATTCCGTAAGTATTGTTACCCAAAAGCTAACGATCGATCCGCCAGGTTAATTGATGGCCTTATTTTCCCCACCTACACTACCTCTATTGTTTATTCACGCTGTCACCTATTGCGACAGCGCATGAACCGAGGAGGTCTATCATGCCGCTACATCAAGCGCCCCCAAAAGCCTGGGATACGCATCGCACCGAGAAAAAACGCCGACTGGAGCAGGTGCGCGCCGTGGCCGACGGCAAAGTACTGCCCACCGAACAGATGACGGCCGTGCTTGAAGCGCTGATCGCCCCAGGCGATCGGGTGGTACTGGAAGGCAACAACCAAAAACAAGCTGATTTCCTGGCCCGGATGCTGGCCAAAGCCAATCCGGAAAAATTGCATGATTTACATATGCTGATGCCGAGCGTCAGTTTAGCGGAACATCTCGATCTGTTCGAAAAGGGGATCGCCCGCAAACTGGATTTTGCTTTTTCCGGTCCGCAAAGTTTGCGTATTTCCCAACTGTTGGATGATGGATTGCTGGAAATCGGCGCGATTCATACCTATATCGAGCTTTACGCCCGCTTATTTGTCGATTTGGTCCCCAATATTGCCCTGGTCGCCGGCTTCAAGGCCGACCGCAAGGGGAATCTATATACCGGTGCCAGTACCGAGGATACCCCGGCGCTGGTGGAAGCGACGGCATTTAAAGACGGAATCGTCATCGCCCAGGTCAATGAACTGGTCGACGATGAATGCGATTTGCCTCGGGTTGATATTCCCGGATCCTGGATTGATTTTGTGGTAGTGGCCGACCGGCCGTTTTTTATCGAGCCTTTGTTTACCCGCGATCCGCGGCTTATCAAGCCGGTACACGTTCTCATGGCCATGATGGCCATTAAAGGCATCTACGCCGAGCACCAGGTGCAATCGCTTAACCATGGCATCGGCTTTAATACCGCGGCTATTGAGCTGCTTTTGCCGACCTATGGCGAACGCTTGGGGCTAAAGGGCAAAATTTGCCGGCATTGGGCCTTGAATCCCCATCCAACCCTGATCCCGGCCATTGAAAGCGGCTGGGTCGATACCGTGCACTGTTTTGGCGGCGAATTAGGTATGGAGCAATATATCGCCGCCCGTCCGGACGTGTTCTTTACCGGCGCCGACGGTTCTATGCGGTCCAACCGCGCCTTTTGCCAGCTGGCCGGACAATATGCGGTGGACATGTTTATCGGTTCGACGCTGCAAATTGATGGCTTGGCCAACTCTTCCACCGTGACCCGCGGGCGGCTGTCGGGGTTCGGCGGCGCGCCAAATATGGGGCATGACCCGCATGGCCGCCGCCACGCTACCCCCGCCTGGCTGGATATGATTGAGGAGCCGGATCCTATGCAGCCCGGCCGCAAATTGGTCGTGCAACTGGTGGAAACCTACCAGGCCGGCGCCAAACCGTCTTTCGTGGAAAAACTCGAAGCCGTGGATGTGGGCAAAGCCGCCGGCATGCCGCTGGCGCCGGTGATGATTTACGGCCAGGACGTCACCCACGTGTTGACCGAGGAAGGTATTGCCTACCTTTACCGGGCACGATCGATGGACGAACGCCGGGCCATGGTGGCGGCGGTGGCGGGCATTACCGATATCGGCCTGGGTGTCGATGCTAAACGGGTGGCCGATCTTCGCCGCCGCGGTCTGGTGGTATACCCCGAAGATATGGGGATCAGGCGTTCCGACGCCAGCCGTTCGCTGCTGGCCGCCGGCAGTATCGCCGATCTGGTCGAATGGTCCGGCGGACTATACCAGCCGCCGGCAAAATTCCGGAGCTGGTAATGAACCTACAACTCGCGCTCCAGCCCTATGCCGCCGAGCGTCAAGCCACCCGGCTGGCTACCCTCGCCGTACGTGCGTTGATTGAGGAGGCCAGGCTCAGTCCGAAACCGGGGCTGGTAGACAGTCGGGGCGCCGGCGCGCATCTCGATCTCAGTCTGGCCTTGATGGAGCGTTCCGCCCAGAGCCTACGGCCGACCTTTTACCATCTGGCCTTGCATAGCTGGCTGCGGCCGGCGGACGTGGCGCTGCGCCAGGAAATCGGCCGGTTGGGGCGGTTGGGTGAGCAACACATGCTGATCGCCACCGGCGGAGTGAATACCCACCGTGGCGCAATTTGGGCGCTGGGGCTGTTGGTTAGCGCCTGCGCGATGCATGGCGGCGCGGGTTCGATATCGGCCATTACCGGCGCGGCGGCGCGGCTGGCGGTGTTGCCGGACCCGTTCGGCCCCATCACCTTTAGTAAGGGGCAACGCGCCATCCAGCGCTACCGGGTGCCCGGTGCCAAAGAAGAGGCTATCGGCGGCTTCCCGCATATTACCCAACGGGCGCTGCCGCAGCTGCGCGCCAGCCGTCGGCGGGGAGCGGAAGAGCCGCTGGCCCGGCTGGATGCGTTGATGGCCATCATGTCCTCCCTGACCGATACCTGTGTGCTCAATCGTGGCGGCATGCCGGCATTGAACGCCATGCATCGTGGCGCGGCGGCGGTATTGGCCGCCGGCGGCGCCGGCAGCCGCGCGGGGCGGGAGGCGTTGGCCGACCTTGACCGGCGAATGCTATTGGATAACGCGTCACCGGGCGGCGCGGCCGACCTATTGGCCGCCACTATTTTCCTCGATTGGGTTAGCGCCTGATCGCTTACATCATCAAGAGGATGCTATGGAACGAATCGAATTGCATTTTCCCGCCGGCGAGACCTTACCCGCTAAGGCGCTGGCGGGCGTGGTGGGTTCCGGAGATCTGGAAGCTCTCTTCCAGCCGGCCGCCGATAGCGAGTTACATGTGATCATCCGCTCGTCGGTAGACGGCGGCCGGCAGCGTTGGCAGCACCTGTTCGAACGTATTAACGCGGCGCGGACCTTACCGGCGGGGCGATTGGATATCAACGATTTTGGCGCGACGCCGGGCGTTGCCCGCTTGCGCATAGAACAGGTACTCGAGGAGGCTGGCAATGTCTGACAGAATCAGTTTTATTGAGCTCGGCGCCCGTCAGCGCGCCAAGGCCCTGCTTGATAAGGGCAGCTTTCGCGAACTGCTCGATCCCTATGAGCAGATCACTTCGCCCTGGCTGGAACCGCAGGGCATCGTACCCCAGGCCGATGACGGCATGATTGTCGCCAAAGGCACGCTGGACGGTAAATCCACCGTTGTGGTGGCCATCGAGGGCGCATTCCAAGGCGGCAGCATGGGTGAGGTTTCCGGCGCCAAAATGGCGGCGGCACTGGAACTGGCGGCCAACGATTGGCGCCAGGGTGTGCAGACGCAGGCCGTGCTATTGCTGGAAACCGGCGGCGTTCGCCTGCAGGAGGCCAATCTCGGGCTGGCGGCCATTGCGGATATTCACGCCGCCATTGTGGATCTGCAGCGTTATACGCCGGTTATCGGCATCGTCGCGGGCACGGTGGGCTGTTTCGGCGGCATGTCCATTGCCGCGGCGCTGTGCAGCCGTCTGATCGTCACGCGCGAAGCCAGACTAGGTTTGAATGGTCCACAGGTTATCGAGCAGGAAGCGGGGATCGAGGAGTACGACTCCCGCGACCGTCCGTTTATCTGGAGTATGACCGGTGGCGAGGTACGTTATCAGGCCGGGTTTGTCGACGCGTTGGTAAGCGACTCTTTGGTCGACGTCAAACAGACCACGCTCGATTTCCTGCGCCAAGGCGTTCCCGCTCGGTTGCGTACGGATGATTACCGCTACTACCTGAACAAACTTAACCAATTTGACACTCGCCAACAAGTGGATAAGCAGCGGATCCTGGCGCTGTTTACCCGGGAGGATCGCTCATGAACACTACCTATCTTAGCCGGGGGGACTATTGGTTTTCCCTGTTGACCGAGGGCGCGTCGCTGCGTCAGGGCCAATGCGCGTCGGTTAAAGTGGCCGACGGCGACATCAACGGGGAACCTGCGCGCTATATTGCGGTAGTACCCGACGCCGCTAACCACTTTCCACGCGCGGCCCGGGGCGAGGTCGGGCTACTGGAAGGCTGGACGCTG
>JAATGH010000401.1 GCA_015654745.1 Enterobacterales bacterium | reverse complement strand
TCGGCGATGAAGGCGGCGCCAGCGGATTGGTGCGCGAAGCGATAAAGGCGGTGCTGCTGGCCTACGACCAGGGCCATGGCGGCGACCGGTTAAGTCTGGAGCTGATGCGGGCATTCCAGGTATCCCATGTGCTGGACCTGCCGGCGCAGCTTACCCGCGCGCCGGTACATGAATGGAGTAGCCGGGCGCCATTGGTGTTTGACTGTGCCCGGCGCGGATCGCCGCTGGCGGTGGGCGTGATTGACCAGGCGGCGCAGGCGCTGGCGGACTTGCTCGATCGCCTGCGCTCCAGGGGGGTGACCAGTAACCTGGTGATCGCCGCGGGCGGGGTCATCTCCAACCAGCCGCTGCTATTGGATGGCTTATGCCAGGCGCTGGAGAGTCGCCGTCCCGGCATGCGGGTGCAATTACTCGAAGATGCGCCGGTTAACGGCGCGCTGCTGCTCGCGCGCACGTTGGTTTAGCCCGCGGGTCAATCTGTGATGGTTTTTTTTTATAAAAAAGGGTCATGCCATGTCTGATTCAGATAATGCATTTAATCGTTCTACCGACCTACAGGCGGCCCCACCGGCGCCTCGGCCCAAGATAATGCGTTTTCCCAGCGTCTATGCCGTCTTGCTGGCGATCACGGTGGTGGTCTGGGCGCTGACCTTTGTGATCCCAAGCGGTAAATATCAGCTATTGGACGGCAGACCGCTGGCCGGCTCCTATCGGCCGGTCGACAACCATCGGGCATTCAGTGAAAAACTCCTCGATTTGTTTATGGCGCCGGTGAATGGTTTTTATGGGGTGGAAAATCCCGCGACCGGTCACGTGGGTCCTTACGAAAGCGGCGCCGTGTTCGGCGCGGTAGGCGTGTTCTTTTTTGTGCTGGCCATCGGGGCCTTTGTCAATACCACGATTCGTACCGGTGCCATAGACGCGGGCATCGGCCGGATCGCCACCCGGTGTAGACGCCGCGGCACGCTGCTTATCAGTCTGGTCATGGTGCTGATCGCCATCGGCGGTTCCACCTTCGGCATGGGAGAGGAGACGCTAGGATTCTACGCTATCCTGACGCCGCTGCTCCTGCGTTTGGGTTATGACCGGCTTACCGCCGTAGGCGTTATTCTGGTTGGCTCGGTAGTGGGCAATATGAATTCCACCGTCAATCCCTTTATGACCGGGGCCGCTTCCGCCGGCGCCGGGATCCCGCTAGGCCAGGGAATCGGCCTGCGCGCCGCCATGTTTGTGGTGCTCACCGGTATTGCGGTGATCTATGTGGTCCGCTATGCCAGGAAGGTCAAACATCATTCCTTAGCCTCGATGGCGGGGCTCGGCGCACGGGATGACCAACTGGCGCAGGAAAACGGCGACACGCTGGCGGCGATGACCCGTGCGCAGAAAGGGGTTATGGCGCTGTTTGCCGGGACCTTCGTCTTTATGATCTTTGCCCTCGTGCCCTGGGCCCAGGTTATCGGCGTACCAGGCGCCGCATCTTATGCCTGGCAGCTTGACTGGTACTTTCCCGAACTGACCGCCACCTTTCTGGTTATGGCCGTTGCGATCGGTCTGGTTGGTGGACTGTTCGGCGAACGGCTTATCGCCGCCATGCTGGAAGGTATTGCCGATTTTATGGGCGCGGCATTGGTTATTGTGCTGGCCCGGGGCATTACGGTAATCATGCATAACGCGTTTATTACCGACACCGTGCTGCACTCCGTGGAGAGCGCCATAGCCGGCACCGCGTCGGGGCTCTTTTCGGTGATCATGATGGTGGTCATCATGCCCCTCTCCTTTCTGGTACCCAGTTCCTCGGGACTGGCAACGCTATCCATGCCCGTGCTGGCTCCCATGGCGGACTTTGCCGGCGTCGGGCGTGATATGGTGGTCACCGCGTTTCAATGCGCCGTCGGGATCGTCGCGCTGGTCACCCCCACGTCCGCCATCGTCATGAGCGGTTTGGCCCTGGCCGGGGTTAGCTACGGTAAATATTTACTCTGGGTGCTGCCGCTGCTGGCCACGCTGGTCATCGCCGCCACGGCGTTCCTGGCCGTCGCCGCGTCCTTGCGCTGATGACCTAACAATCCGATCGATACGCCGGGCACGCCCGGCGGCAACGCCGGCACGGCCCCATACCAGCACAGTCGAGGATTTCCCTGATGGATGATAAAGATTGGCTGATTATCCGTACTGTATATGAATTAAAGAATATTACCCGCGCGGCGCAGCTGCTGCATACCTCCCAGCCGGCGCTAAGCTATCGGCTTAAGCAGATTGAACGCAAGCTTGATGTTCCACTGTTCGATACCAGCCATAAAATCTTGACGTTTACCCTGCAGGGCGAACAAATTGCCCATTACGCCAGCAAGGTATTGCACGATTTTCAGAAAATGCGCGACGATTTGCGCCATTCGGCCGATCGGCTGCACGGAGAAATCCGCATTGGCGCATCCAGCAATTATGCCGCCTACCGCTTGCCCAAAATTCTGCAAAGCTTCAATCGGCTGCATCCCCAGGTAACGGTCAACGTCACCAGCGGCCTGAGCCAGGAGATCTTTGCCCTGCTTCAGCGTGGCGAAGTGCATCTGGCGTTGGTAAAAGATCATCTCAATTGGAAAGAGGGTAAACAGCAGGTTGACCAAAACCGTTTTTTCGTGGTTAACCACGCGCCGGTCAACCTACTGGATCTGCCTCGTTTGCCGCAAATCCGCATTAGCCACGGACCCTATATCAGCACATTGCTCGACCGCTGGTGGAACGCCGCTTTCTCCACCCCGCCGCGCGTGGCAATGACCGTGGATAAAATGGAGGTTTGCCTGGAGATGGTCAAACATGGTCTCGGTTACGCCATCCTGTCGGACTATCTGCCGTTCGATGACAGTCTGCACCCGTGGCCAATTTTGGACCAGCAACTGCAACCCATCCTGAATCAAACCTGGCTGCTCTACCGGCACAACGCCATCCACACCCCCCGGCTGGCGCAGATTATCAACTTGCTAAGCGGCGGCCAGTCCCGATAGCTGTCCGCGGCGATCATCGCGCGGCCGGCGGCGATCCAAACGGCCCATAGCTTCACTTCGGCGCGCCAGGCAAGGCTCGGCGCGGGCTTTCCGCTACGGTGCCCGGACGCCGCTCCCGCCGCCCGGCGAAGGCGTTGGCTCTCCCGGCTAGAGGCTGCGCAGGCAGGCCACCCGCGTGGGATGTTTCCTGAACTGCACAAATAGCGCCAATAGCGTGACCAGGCCGATGGCACCGAGGATAAGCCACGGCAACGCGGGGGTGGCGCTACGGGTACCGATATCATACAACCAGCCGCCGCCGCTGTAACCCAGAGCGCCTCCCACCGCGGCGCCCATGCGGCTAAACCCCATATAACTGCCTCTTGCGCGGAAATCCGCCAGCTCGGCGCCTAGCGTTTCCCGCGCGGGCTCGGCGATCAGCGATCCCAGATAGAAGCAGATCACCAACGTAAACAGCACCAGCAGCGTATCCACATAACCCACCAGCATCAGGCTGGCCGCCATCACGGCCAGGCCAAACATCAGCCGCTGTTCAAGACGGAAATGGCGCTCGCTCCAGCGCGCCAGGGGATAAAGCAGCACCAGCGCCATTATGGCGTCGATCGAATACATCCAACCTACCGCCGCCGGTGTGCCGGAGACGGCCTGAACGGCAATGGGCAGCATCAGCATCACCTGAACGTTCAGGGTGTAGTAGCCCGTCAGGATCATCACGTAACGGCGAAACGGCTTATCCTTAAACGCCCGCGCCATGCCCGCCACCACCGGTGCCCGCACGCTGGAAAGCTTGTAATTGGGTAACTTCCAGGCATTCCACCCGGCGGCCAGGATAAACATCACCATGCCGGCAAAGCAGACGCGCTGAAAATCGTATTTCAGTAGCAGCCAGCTGCCTAGCAGGGCTCCCAGCACCCGGAATGCGCTGTCTTCCACCATTAAAATCGAAAAAAACCGCCCGCGCTCGCGCGGCCGCACCAGCTTAATCACCAGCGCCGATCGACAGGGAGAAAACAACATGCCGCCAATGGCCGCCAACGCGCAGGCCAGCATCAGTATCCAGCCGCGATCGGCATAAGCCATCAGGCCAAACCCCGCCGCGCGCAGCAGCATACCGAGCACCAACATTGGCCGGGCGCCAAACCGGTCGGCGATGGCCCCGCCCACGATGCTGGTGCCCGATTGAATAAACTGCCAAATCGCCAGCGCGACGCCGACAATCACCGCCGGCCAGCCGAGCTGTTCGACAAAATGGATCGACAATAATGGAAACACCGCCGAAAAGCCCAACTCCAGCAGCATATTATCCAACAGTAAAAAGCGCTTACCTGCACGTCTTGCCCGCGCGGTGACTGAAAGCATACAAGTCCCGTTCCTATGCCTTTTTATAATAATAACGGCCACCAATAGTGACGGCCTTCATATAAACCAACAGTAAACATCCTTAACGTTTGGCCACCGCCATCAGACACAGTTCGGTGAATAACACTTGTGCGGAAATTTGCGCGGTATTGGACGTGGCATCGTATTGTGGCGCCACTTCCACCACGTCCGCGCCCACGATATTCATGCCGGCCATGGCGCGCAGGATCTGCTGTACCTCGCGCGGCGTCAGACCGCCGACCTCTGGCGTGCCGGTGCCGGGGGCATAACCGGGATCGACTGAATCAATATCAAAAGAGATATAGACCGGACTGTCGCCGATCACCCGACGGATTTGCTCGATGGCATAGCCGGTGCCGCGTTCCAGAATATCCTCACCATAAATTACCGTCATACCTGACTCCAATGAGAATTCACCATGATAGGCACCCCCGCCGCGAATGCCGATCTGCACGGTTTTTTCCGGATCCAGCACGCCGTCCAGCACCGCCTGACGGAACGGGCCGGCATGGTGGTATTTGGTGCCGGACGCGCCCGAGGTATCGCAGTGGGCGTCAAAATGCACGCAGGCCACCGGCCGATGCTTACCTACCGCACGCAGGATGGAATAGGTGATAGAGTGATCGCCACCAACCGTCAGCGGCAAAACGCCGGCATCCATCACCCGCAGATAATAGTCTTCAATATCCTGATGGCACTGTTCCAAGCTGCGTGGGTTGGTAAACGCCACATCCCCCACGTCCAGGACCTTAAGCACCCCGGCCGGCGCGATATTCAAAATACGATCGTAGGGCCCGACCCGGCTAACCGAACGCACCGCCTGCGGCCCAAAACGACAGCCGGGCCGATCGCCGGCGCCGAGATCCATCGGTACGCCGATTATCGCCACATCCAGACCCGCGAACTGCATTTCATAGGCGGCGGCATCATAGGCCAGGTTAAGAAACGTGGCGGGATCGGACAGCGGCCATTTACTATGGCCAGTCGCGCGGCTGGCGCCCGGCACCGCTGCCGCCGCAGCGAAGTCCGGATGATAGATTTTGCCATCTTCAATATGATTGCCATATTTTTCAGTTAGTTGCGCCAGTTTTTCTTGATTCATAACAGCCTCTTAGATAAAAAATAAGCGCAAGACGCCACTCCATCCCGCGCTTGATGGAAATAGGGATGTCTACCGGGTCAGCCGGTTATTTCAGATTACCGCTCAGGAAATTGCGCAGCCGTTCACTGCGCGGCTGGGTAAACACGTGCTCAGGCCGCCCCTGCTCCTCGATTTTGCCCTGATGCAGGAACATCACCTGATTCGACACATGGCGAGCAAAGCCCATTTCGTGGGTAACGACAATCATGGTGCGACCTTCTTCCGCCAGCAGTTGCATCACTTTAAGCACCTCGCCCACCAGTTCCGGATCGAGGGCGGACGTCGGCTCGTCAAACAGCATGATCTCCGGTTCCATCGCCAGCGCCCGGGCAATGGCCACTCGCTGTTGCTGTCCACCGGAAAGATGTGAGGGATATTTATGCTCCATCTGCGCCGGCAGGCCGACTTTGTTGAGGTAATGCCTGGCGCGCTCAAGCGCGTTTTTTTTCGACATTCCCAGCACATTGATCGGGGCCAGCATAATGTTCTCCAGCGCCGTGAGGTGGCTCCATAAATTAAAATGCTGGAACACCATGCACAACCGGGTCCGGATTTGTTGCAGTACCCGGCTTTCGGCCACCTGCATCCGGCCATGCCGGTCTTTAACGGTTTTGATCAACTTGCCGTCAAAAAATATCGCCCCGTCATCCGGCCGTTCCAGAAAATTGATACACCGCAGCAGCGTACTTTTCCCCGAACCGCTAGCGCCAATCAGGCAAACGACATCGCCGGCATTCGCCCGCAGCGACACACCACGCAACACCAGGTTATCGCCATAACTTTTGCTAAAATTGTCGACAATCAGCTTTTCCACCGCTATGTCCTGTCAAATAAACTCATGGTTAAATAGGATTCAGCGGGCGCATAAACGCCAGCCAACGACGCTCGCCCAGGCGAAACAACACGATCAGACCGCACGACGTTGCCAGGTAAATCAGCGCGGCGACGCCATAAGCCTCAAAAGACATATAGGTTGCGGCATTGACATCGCCGGCGACCTTGAGAATATCCGGCACGGTGGCGGTAAACGCGATGGCGGTGGCATGAAGCATCAGAATCACTTCGTTGCTATAGAAAGGTAAGGCCCGCCGCATGGCCGCCGGCAGGATCACCGTGCGATAAAGCGTACGGCGGTTCATGCCAAAGGCCCGGGCCGCCTCGATCTCGCCGAAGGAAATAGCGCGGATGGCGCCGGCAAACATTTCGGTGGTAAAGGCGGTGGTGTTTAAGCCCAGCGCCAGCACGGCGCAATAAAAACCATTACGAAAAAAACTGTTTAATAGCGGCTGCTGTTGGATAAACTGCAGACTGTATACGCCGGTGTAAATAATCAATAGCTGGATATATAGCGGCGTCCCGCGAAACAAATAGGTGAAACACCACACCGGAAACGAAAGGTATTTATTACGCGACGCGCGGGCAATCGCCAACGGCAGCGATAAAATAAACCCGACCATTAACGATCCCACCAATAACCATAACGTGATCACCAAGCCGGAAAATTGATAATCGTCGTGCCACAAATAGGCTTGCCAATAGGACTGTAAAATCTCCGTCATAACTCTGCCTCGCGCACGCCAATATTGTAGCGCTTGTCCAGCAGCGCGATCACAATGCTGGACACGCTGGTGACCAGTAAATAAAACAGCGCGGCGATCACCAGGTAGAAAAACAGTTGTCCCGACCCTTTGCCCGCTTCCTGCGCCGCCTTGGTCACATCCGACAGGCCGATAATGGAAACCAAGGCGGTAGCTTTGATTAATATCAGCCAGTTATTGCTTAGGCTCGGCAGCGCAAAACGCATCATCAACGGAAACATGACCAAACGAAAGCCCTGCCAGCCGCTCATGCCGAAGGCCCTGGCAGCCTCGATCTGGCCGGCGGGCACCGCCATAAACGCACCGCGAAAGGTTTCGGTAAAATAGGCTCCGTAAATAAACCCCAACGTCATCACGCCGGCGCTGAAAGGGTCGATATCAATCTGCCGCCAATGCAGGTAATCGGTGGCGCTGTTAAGCCACATTTGCAGGCTGTAGAACACCAGCAGCATAATCGCCAAATCAGGAATGCTGCGGATCAGAGTGGTATACAGCGTGGCCGCCACCCGCAGCGCCCGGCTACCGGAGAGCTTGGCGCCGGCGCCCAGCAGCCCCAGCCCGACGGCCACCGCCAGCGACGCCAGAGCGAGGCGCAAGGTCATGCCGATGCCGCTCAGCAACATATCGCTATAGCCTTGTGGAATCATAAATACCCCCATTGGCCGGTGGATTATTCACCATAAATATCGATGCTGGGCGGAAAATATTTACTGGCGATTTTCTGATAGGTCCCGTCGGCGCGCAGCGTTTTCAATGCCTGGTTGATGCTGGCGACCAGTTGAGGGTTGTTTTTATCCACGCCGATAGCCGAATCGCCGGTGCCGAGGATCGGATCCTTGATTGCCCCGCCGGCAAAGGCGAACCCCTTACCTTTATCCGTATCCAGGAAACCAAGCTGTCCCTGCACTTCACCGGTGAGCACGCCGTCCAGCCGCCCGGCGATCAGATCGCTGATGGCCACATCCTGATTGCTGTAAGACACCACTTTAACCCCCTGCGGCGCCCACTTCTGTTTGGCAAAGGATTCATCATTGGTACCCTGCTCCACGCCGATGCTTTTACCTGACAGAGTAGCAACCTGCTCAGTCAGGCCGGCGTTGGCTCGGGCAACAATGCGCGAACTGCCGCCGTGCACTTTATCGCTAAACAACAACTGCTTTTTACGCGGCTCGGTGATGGCAATCGAGGCCAGGATGGCATCGAATTTGCGTGATTTCAGCGCCGGGATCATGGTGGAAATTTCCGTTTCCACCCATTGACAATGTTTCTGCAGCTGAGCGCAGATCGCGTTGCCTAATTCAATTTCAAATCCGGTCATTTGGCCGTCGCTGCCGCGATATTCAAATGGCGCATAACCCAAGGCAGTGCCAAACCGCAGGGTAGCGCTCTCCTGGGCAAATGCCGACATGCTAACCAACGCGCCGGCCAATAAGGCGATAAAAGCCATTTCTTTTGGCTGAAATAATTTTCTCATACTGAACCTTTTTCAGATTAAATAGAATGAAATATAAAAATTTAGCTTTTTAGCATTAATGATGCTCACTCTGTAAATAGTGCAATGGTTATGCCAGTGTTTTTTAATATCAAAACAACAATGACAATAATATTAGATTAGTCATTGTATTATAATGGTTTTTTATTTTTAATTATTTTTATTTTTAGGCTGGAAAATAATACCAATAAAAGGCATTTATAAGATATCAATATATTTGATAAAATTATTTTATCAGTGGAAGCAGCGCACGGACTGGCTGCACTTAATATGGGCGGGCATGCACCCAAAGCGGGCGATTGACTATTTTTCAAGGGTGTGACGGTGGGTTATAGAAAAAATAATGAATACCTTATCTTGGTATTTTTCTTTCACTATTTTGGGCGGCGGCCTGCCGATCCGCCGCTTCTCCCATGCGCTGCAAGAGACGATGGCCGATATTATTGGTCCAGTTAAAACTATTTTGCAGCACCACCACCGCGATATGGTGGCGAATATCCAGGCCTATATAGCTGGAATAACCGCCGATAAAGCCCACCTGGTAGGTGATGCGCTGATTACCGATATCATCGACGATCCAGCCTAGCGCCGCCGCTTCCCGGGTGCGATCGTAGCGCACCGTCAACGCATCGCGTAGCGCCGCGTCCAGGGCCGGATCGCCGGTGGTTCTGAGATGCGCCTGGGCATAGTTCAGCAGATCGTCGGCATTGGTATACAGGCTGGCGGCACCCACCATCAGGGAGGAAAAATGCCAATCAGGCACCACCCGCCCACGCTGGATAAACTTCGGCTGATCGCCGGCATGGCCAATGGCGCGCCGCGCATAGCCCGGTAGCCGCCAAGCGTCGTAACCGGTCTGGGTCAGACCCAGCGGGCGGGTAATGTTCTCCGCCAGCAGCCGGGTGACGGTTTTTCCGGTGCGGCGCTGCAAAATATAGTCCAGCAAGGCGTAGCCAAGATTGGAATATCGCGGCTCAAGCTTCGCCGGTTTACGGAATGTCGCCAGATAATCAATCGCCTTTTCGTTATCCAGTGAACGATAGAAGTTATCGCCGGTAAACAGGTAATCGATAAATGATGCCAATATTTCGCCGGTCAACATCTGGCGCGGCAATCCCGAGGTATGTGTAACCAGTTGCAGTAGGGTAATATTGCGGGCATCGGCGCTGAGTACGACGCTCGAAGGTAAGAGCGTGGCCAGGGTTTCATCCCAGCGCAACTGGCCTTTGTGCACCAGGATAGCGGTAATTTCGGCCATAAAACCCTTGCTGACCGACCCCACGGCAAACAGCGTCTCGCCGTTCACGCTGTATCCGCGCGGATAGTCGGTGACACCATACCCAAAGGTGCTTTTACGCCCGTCTGATTGCAACACGCCGACCACCAGCCCCGGCGTTTGCCGAGCGGTTATTAGCGGTATGGACAGGCTGTCGACCTCGGCGCGCAAATTGCCGCTGGCGGCCAAATCCCCGCCTGCGGCGTTCGGGGCATCAACCGGTAGATTGGATAAGGTACCGCAAGCGCACAAAACCCACGCGCCGATGATTACTGTGCCATGCTTTATTGTTGTTATCATTATCGCCGAAAGTGAAACAAAAAAGGCTGAAAATTAATCCACTGACAGCGTTAAACCATCGGTATGCGCACGGGCGATCGACGGGCGACCCGCCAGCGCGGCGCCACCGCGCATACTATAAACAGTCAAGAATCTGCCCGACATGTTAAGGCATTGTCTCGACCAGACAAACAAAAATCGTCTGTTATTTACCCTCTATTGAGATATAGGCGTCAAAGCATCACACGTCTTTAGCATTTAATGCATCTCCAACCGGTCATCGGCCGCCTTCCTGGCTCACCTCATGCAATAACGTGAACAGGCCACGGCCCACATCCAGCGGTAACGCGCAGCCCGGCGCAAAAATGTAGCCACCCGCGCCGCTCTCTTCTTGTAATGTTTGCAGCCGCTGGCGCAGCAGTTTTTTGACCGCCTGCCGGTCACCCTTGGCAACGTGAAAATCCTGATTTTGATCGATGCCGCCGACGATGATTTTATCGGTTAGCGCCCGTACGGCCTTGACCCGATCGCGTAAATGTTCTGGTACGGATTGTGGCGTGCTTTCCCAATTAAACGCCTGCACGTCATAGCCGGCGCACTGCTCGAACAGCAGATGACTTTCACCATGGACATGCAACACGTTGAACCAGGTTTTTCCTTTGATATGACTGAGCAGCGCATTGTCATAAGGGCGGCAAAAGCGCTGGTATTGGGCAAGGGAAAGCAGATCGCCGCGGGCATACTGGGTGGCCAGGAAAATACCGTCGATACCCGCGGCCAATAGCCCGTCCACGAAATTCAGATTGGTCTGCAACAAGGCATCCAGTCCCTGGCGCAAGGCCGACGGATGGTCGCGGATTAAGGCCAGCGTCGGGCCTGGCCGGGCCGAACTGAGCATTTCCTGGATCCAGGTCAAGGGCGTAAAAAACGTCGCCAAAATGGGGATGCGCCCCTGATAATGCGCGACCAGCCCGCGGATAATGTCGATCTCCCGGGCCAGTACCGGATTATGTTGATCGAGCACGGGAAGGTGGGCGGCATCATCGGCGTTCACGATGGGATAACGGTGGAATATCCCGGACCACTGTCTGGGATCGCTGGAAAAGTCAATATCGGCACCATAGGCTTGCGCCATATAATGTCCATTTGACATCACCTTGATGAAATCCCAATGATTTTCGTCGGTCAGGCGAATGGTCTCTTGGATAAACCGCGCGGGATCCCGGTCGACCAAGGGCAAATGCAGCCAGCCGGCAATGGCCGGTTCGGCAAGACGTTCGCCCGCCAGCAGCGCTTTTATTCGGGTAGTGGCATTCATGGCTTCTCCTTATTCAAGACGCCCCAGGCTGAATCCCGCAACGAACGTGAGCGCCGTGGGTGGTTATTGGCGCCAGTGGTCAGGCGCGCGCCGCGGATTGAGAGTTTTATTGTTCACGCGTTTGTGTCTCGTGCGCAAATAACAAAATTGGCTGTAGTGATGCAGCACCTGACGGGAGATACGGCAATGTTGAGGATGTTGATGGCGTGGTGATGGGTTGTGTTTACCTTGTAATAACCTCGTTGCCTTTTATCGTATAAATGGTGTGTTTTTACTATTTTCCTGCGGGTATATTTTCACCCCCCCATCGACAGAGCGCGCGGCTGTTATTAATTAATCGCGCCTTTGTCGTCACGCCGTTGTAGAGGCCAAGGCGGTGTTTATGATGAATGCACATTTAAGGTGAACCGTGCGGTGAGACAACCGGCAACCCGGGTTATCACTCCGTTGAGTCTGTTTGATCCCCTAATAGCAGCAGCTGTCCTTGGGTACGCATCCACCCGGCTATCGCTTCTAGTCCATCAATTAACCCCATTGCGGCCTCGCTGGCCCGATATTCCACCCGCAGCGGCATTTCATCATATTGGGTGCGGTGCACCAGGCCTCGTTTCTCCAATAGCCGTAGCTGTTTGGTCAGCTCTTTTTGCGTAATCGGCTCCGCCAGACGCTGCAGTTCTCGAAAGCGGATAGGCTTACCGGTAATGATTAAGCGATACAAAATCGGAATGGCCCATTTCCCGGACACCAGATGAACAAAACCCACCAGGGGACAGGGGTGCGGTAGATCATTGCGGATCGGAACGGGTACAGAAAGAACGTTGGATAATGGTTTCATCTTTATGGTATCCAAAAGGTGCCTACTATACATAGGATACCAGTATGCGGATAATCAGCGCCAGTCCCTTGGCATAAACTGGAGTATCTAATGACGTTGCCACTTAACGATGATGTGCTTGACCGCGTTTTTCGCCGCGCCCGTACCTTTAATAGCTATACCGATCGGCCCGTTGCGCTACAAACGCTCCGCGAGATATACGATTTGCTCAAATGGGGTCCCACCTCCACCAATCAGTGTCCGCTGCGCATTATCTGGTGTGTAACCGAGCAGTCCAAAGCGCGCTTGGCGGCCCTGTGCGCGGGAAGCAACTCGGGAAAAGTGCTGCTGGCCCCGGTCAGCGCCGTGCTCGGGATGGATCTGACCTTTTACCAGCATATTCCCCGGCTGTTTCCGCATTTTGCCGACGCTGAATCCTGGTATACCGGCCAAGATGAAATGATTAAGGAATCGGCATTACGCAATTCATCCCTACAAGGAGCCTATTTTATTATCGCCGCGCGCCTGCTGGGGTTGGATTGCAATCCGATGTCCGGCTTCGACGAGGAGAAAATTAACAACACTTTTTTTGCCGGTACCCATACCCAGGTAAACTTTATCACTACCCTGGGGTATGGCGATGCCACCACACTTTATCCCCGCGCCCCGCGTTTCGACTTTGAGGAAGTGAATACCCTGGTGTGATGGGAAAACGGTGGGATAATCGGCGCCAGCCTGGTGCCCGTTCGAGATCGCGCCAAGCAGGGCTATTCGCAAGAGTACCCTTTCACGGGTAAAAATGGTAAAAACGTTAGTCTACGCCCCTCGGGTTACTGGGAAGACTTTACAAGGAATAGATTAATGCAATCGTCAGCGTCCCATAGGCTAGTACCGTTTTTTATGGTCTTGGGTTCGATACTTTCAATGGGCGTCGGTACCTCACTCGCCAAGGCGTTTTTATTCCCGTTGGTCGGCGCCACCGGCACCACGGCGCTGCGCACCGGGTTTTCGGCCCTGGTGCTGCTGGCCCTGTTCCGCCCCTGGCGTAAGGCTATCACGCTGCGCGATTTGAAATTTATCGCGCTGTATGGCGTGACGCTCGGGACGATGAATTTATGTTTTTATCTCTCGTTGCAGACCATCCCGTTCGGCTTGGCGGTGGCCATCGAGTTTATCGGCCCGCTGGCCGTAACGGTGATCTATTCGCGCAGACTGGCCGACTTTGTCTGGATAGCCCTGGCCGTCACCGGCATGCTGCTAATCCTTCCCTTGAAGGGTAACCATAGCGGGCTCGATTTGACCGGCGTGGTATTTGCCCTGGCCGCCGCCTGTTGCTGGGGGCTGTATATTGTTTTTGGCAAAATGCTCAGCCACCTGCCGTCCGGGCATACCGTGGCCATCGGCCTGGTGTTTGCATCCATGGTCACCCTGCCCGTAGGCCTGCTGGACGCCGGCGCTATTTTTACCCATCCTTATTTGCTGTTAATGGGGCTGGTAGTGGCGGTGGTATCAAGCTCATTGCCCATGTCGCTGGAGATGGCGGCGCTTAAACGCTTGCCGCACAAAACCTTCGGTATTCTGGTCAGCATGGAGCTGGCGGTCGCCGCCTTCGTGGCGTTTTTTATGTTGGCGGAAAACCTCACGCCGACCCAGGTGCTGGCCATTGTGTTTTCCATCACCGCCGGGGTCGGCAGCGCCATGACCGCCAGAACGCGTTCAGCCGCACTGCCGACCTGAGACCGGCCCCGGTTAGGAATGCATTCCGCCGGCCAGGCATCCGCGTTGTCGGGCCGGCGCGCTTATTGGGGATATTGTCTCCTGCTTTTCCCGGCGGATACCATTATACTGCCGGGCATCTATAACAATTGGCAGCGGGTAACCTGGCGATGATGAATAACGATGTGCTGCGCAGCGTGCGCTATATGCTGAATCTACATAACGATCAGCTGCTGGCGATCCTGGCGTTAATGGATACCACCCTGAGCGCGCAAGAGATCGCGAGTTTTGTCAAAAAGGAAGACGAGGCGGGCTTTGCGCCTTGTCCTGATGTGGTGATGGGGTATTTCCTGCATGGATTGATTGTCTTTAAACGCGGGCGTGACGATAGCCAACCCGTACCCAAAATAGAACGTAAAATCACCAATAACATCATTTTAAAAAAGCTGCGCATTGCGTTTTCGCTTAAATCAACCGATATTCAGGAGATCCTGCAATCCCAGGATTTCCGGGTTTCACAACCGGAAGTGACCGCCATGCTGCGCGCGCCGGGCCATAAAAATTATCGTCCCTGCGGTGATCAGGTTTTACGCTACTTCCTGAAAGGACTGGCCGCGCTACAGCGTAAAAGCGGCGCTTCCGCCGACAAACAGTAACAATAATTGACTACCTTGGTTTGAGTCCGGCGGGCGTTAAAACCGCTTTGCCGGGGAACCGCTGGAGATTGGAGATATAATGACATCTAAAACATCCACCACCTCGCTCACCACTATCCAGGCGCTTGATAAACTTGAGTCACTGTATGACGACGCGGTCGGGGCGCTGCGTGGCGCCATTGGCGACTATATCAGCCATGGCGACCTGCCGGACCCCGCGGCCCGGTCGGCCGGATTGTTCGCCTACCCCCAACTCCGCGTCAGTTGGGACGGCGTGGCGCCGGGACGTCCCAAAAACCGGGCGTTTGCCCGCTTTACCCATCCCGGCTGCTACTCCACGACCATTGCCCGGCCCCAGCTGTTCCGCCATTACCTGTCCGAACAGCTGGCGATTTTGGAGTCGGAATACGCGGCGGTCATCGAAGTGGTGCCCTCCCAGCTGGAAATCCCTTTCCCCTATGTGATCGATGGATCCAGCCTGGTGCTGGAACGTTCAATGAGCGCCGGACTGGCGCAGCATTTCCCGACCACCGAACTGGCGCAAATCGGGGATGAAACCGCCGATGGGCTGTTCCATTCCTCCCAGACGTTCCCACTGTCCCATTTTGACGCGCTGCGTACAGATTTTTCGCTGGCGCGCCTGCGTCATTATACCGGCACCCCGGTGGAACATTTTCAGCCCTTTATCCTGTTCACCAACTATACGCGCTACGTGGATGAGTTTGTGCGCTGGGCCTGCGAACAGATTGCCGATCCGACCTCGCAATACGATGCCCTATCCTGCGCCGGCGGCACCTATATTACCGCTGAAACTACCCACCCCGAACGGGCGGTCTCGGATTCGGCCTGGAAAAACAACCAGATGCCGGCCTACCACCTGATTTCACGCAGCGGTAAGGGCATCACCCTGGTGAACATCGGCGTCGGACCGTCCAACGCTAAAACCATCTGTGATCACCTGGCGGTGCTGCGTCCCCACGCCTGGTTAATGATCGGCCACTGCGGCGGACTGCGGGAAAGCCAGTCAATTGGCGATTACGTGCTGGCCCATGCCTATCTGCGCGACGATCACGTGCTCGATGCGGTGCTGCCGCCCGATATCCCCATCCCCAGTATCGCCGAAGTACAGCGCGCTTTGTATGACGCCACGAAAATGGTCAGCAATATGC
The DNA here is from genome assembly GCA_015654745.1 of Enterobacterales bacterium. GTDB lineage: Bacteria > Pseudomonadota > Gammaproteobacteria > Enterobacterales > Enterobacteriaceae > Acerihabitans. Next base: position 22,442 of record JAATGH010000401.1, on the reverse strand, counting down.
CGGGAGAAGAGGTTAAACAGCGGTTGCGCACCGGTACGGTGGTCACTACCGACGATCGGAACTGGGAGCTAAGGTACTCCGCCTCCGCGCTGCGCTTTAATTTAAGCCGCGCGGTGGCGGTAGATATGGAGAGCGCCACCATCGCCGCGCAGGGTTATCGTTTCCGCGTCCCTTACGGTACGCTGCTTTGTGTGTCCGACAAACCGTTGCACGGTGAAATCAAGCTGCCCGGGCAGGCCAATCGCTTCTATGAAGGAGCTATTTCGGAACATCTGCAGATTGGCATCCGGGCCATTGACCTGTTGCGCGCGGAAGGCGATCGGCTGCACTCCCGCAAACTGCGCACCTTTAATGAGCCGCCGTTTCGCTAGAGGGTAAATCCGGTATCAACCTGCGCCGGCGTCGCGGCGGCGGAATCGGTCCGCGTCACGCTGGCCGGTAAATGTTTGTCATCCCGCCCCGGCGGCGGCGCCCGATATCATCGGGCCGTCGTGCCAGTCAGGTAAATCCCAGACTTTATTTAAGCGGCGGTTTAACCCAACCCGCTAATTGGTTATACACCTCAAGATTAGCCATTAACACCGGATTCCCATTCAGTAGCCCCTGATGCGCCATGAAATCGTTGGTTATTCCGCCCGCTTCCCGCGCCAGCACGATACCTGGCAAACCGTCCCAGGCGTTCATGTGGGGTTCGTAATAGCCCAACAGCCTGCCGGCGGCCACCTGCGCGGTCATCAACGCGCCGGAGCCGCTGCGGATAAACATGCCGCCCGCATGCAAAAGTTGGCTGAGAAAGGGCAGGAAATCCTCTGGCGCCACCCGATGCGAGATACCCACGCCCATCAGGCCCTCACGCACCGTTTTGCCCTGATGCACCCGCATCGGCGCGTCATTGAGGTAGGCACCATGCCCGCGGCTCGCATGAAACATCTCCCGGTGGTTGGGATCGTAAACTACCCCGATCGTCGGCTCGCCGTTGACAATAACACCGACCGACACACACCAGGTATGTAAGCCATTCAGAAAACAGGCGGTACCGTCAATCGGATCGACTACCCAGGTACAAGCCGCCGTTCGCGTACCGCCCCCGCTCTCCTCGCCGAGAAAATCATCCTGGGGAAACCGCTGGGTGATCATATTTCGCGTCAGTTGCTCTACTTCGCGGTCGGCCCGGCTGACCACATCCTGCAGGTCGCCCCCCTTATGTTCCACTGCCAGTTGAAAACGCCGCTGGTAAAATTCAAACGCCAATTCGGCCGCCGCCAGCGCCACGTCGCGGGCAAATTGATAGCGATCTGCAATAGCTTGCGCGTTAAGGTTATCCATTATTCCTCCGGAGCAGGTGAATGATAGACCTGGGGATCAGGCACGCAGTAGTATTGAGCAAAAATATTTCAATCGGTAGTGTGGCTGTCCAGCCGGGAGAACCGGCCGGACAAGCGATCTTCGTGGTGGGTACGGTAATGTTCACCGTCCGGCAGGGTGAATGGCCGGGAAACGCGGCTTAGATCTTGCTGAGAAAATACGCCAGCACCGACGTATCCTCGGTCAATTCAGGATGAAAAGAGCAAACCAGAATATTACCTTGCTCCGCCATCACAATCCTATCCTCATAACGCGCCAGTACCGTGACGTTGTCACCTACCGACTCGATAAACGGCGCCCGGATAAATACCGCCGGCACGGACTTATTCAGCGCGTCGATGAATAACGTGGTTTCGAAGCTGTCCACCTGCCGGCCAAAACCGTTGCGGGTGACGTGGATATCGATTAACTCCAGCGGCACCACCGGCTGGCGTCCACCCTCGATCCGCCGACCGCACATAATCAGTCCCGCACAGGTACCCAGCACCGGATGATGACGGGCAAATTCCCTGATCGGATCGTATAATCCGCTGGTTTGCATCAGATTACTGATGGCGGTGGATTCACCGCCGGGAATAATCAACGCGGCCAAAGGCGCCAAATCCGCCGGTTTTCTCACCGCCACGCCCTGGACATTTCGCTGCCGTAGCTGCGCCAGATGCTCGGCAACGTCGCCTTGTAACGCCAGCACCCCCACCGTTTTCATATTACCATCCCCGTTCCTGCATACGCTCCGCGCTGGCCAGAGTGGCGATATCAATGCCTTTCATCGGCGCGCCCAACCCTTTGGAAATCTCCGCCAATAATGGATAATCGTCAAAGTGGGTGGTGGCCTGAACGATGGCGCGGGCGAATTTGGCCGGATCGTCGGATTTAAAAATGCCCGATCCGACAAATACGCCATCCGCGCCCAGCAGCATCATTAAGGCAGCGTCCGCAGGCGTAGCCACGCCACCGGCGGCAAAATTGACGACCGGCAGCTTTCCGCGCGCCTTAAGCTGCAATAACAATTCATAGGGCGCGCCCAGCTCCTTGGCGTAGCTCATCAGTTCTTCATCGTTTTTGCTGATGACAATGCGAATCTGCTGGTTGACCTTACGCATATGACGCACCGCTTCGACGATATTGCCGGTGCCGGGTTCGCCTTTGGTGCGCAGCATTGAGGCGCCCTCGCCGATACGCCGCAGCGCTTCGCCCAAATCACGGCAGCCGCAGACAAAGGGCACTGAAAAATCACGCTTTAGGATATGAAACTCTTCATCCGCCGGGGTCAGCACTTCGCTTTCATCAATATAGTCCACCCCCATGGCCTGGAGCATCCTGGCTTCGGTAATGTGACCAATCCTGGCTTTGGCCATTACCGGAATCGTGACCGCATTCATCACCTCCTCAATGATCCTGGGGTCGGCCATGCGCGCGACCCCGCCGGCGGCGCGGATATCGGAGGGTACCCGTTCCAGGGCCATGACCGCCACCGCGCCCGCATCCTCGGCAATTTTGGCCTGCTGCGCGTTGACAACATCCATAATCACCCCGCCTTTTTGCATTTGCGCCATGCCGCGTTTTACCTTATCCGAACCTGTGGTTGTCGTCATTTTCATTCCACTATGTTGCCATGAGACGGATAATGTGGTCCTGAACCGAATTGAAAAACACCTCCAATTGGGTGTTATTTTACCATCCAATTTGTTATTCTCCGCGCAGCGGCGTGTCTATGCCATTACCCCAAAAAGCGAGATCGAGGATAAGGAATACTGAATTTATGTGGGTTCTGCCTCTATCGGCAACGGATAAAAAACCGCTTTACCGACAAATTATTCAGCTGATTGAAGAGTGCATCGGCAACGGGATGCTGAATGCGGGTGAAAGACTGCCCTCGGAGCGCCAGCTCAGCGAACTGCTCGGCGTCAACCGTTCCACGGTTATCACCGCGCTCGATCGGCTGGCGGACCAGGGCGTGCTGCTGCGTAAAACCGGCAGCGGTACCTTTATCAACCCGGAAAAGTGGGGGCTGCAGGCGTATCCGGTGCTGAACTGGTCGCCACCCCCACGGGCGCAGGGCCGGCTCGGCCCGGATGCTTATGCCATACGGGTCGAGGCGCTGCGCAAAAAACGCGGCCTTGAGCAGCGGCCCCTGCTGGACCTGGCCAGCGGCAACATCACCCAGGATTTACTGCCGGTACAAAGCTTTCCCGAGCTGTCTTGGTATAACCTTTGCGCCCAGGAACAGGATGCGGAAAACGCCCTGCTCGGGCTGCACAGTTTCCGGCAGGCCGTACAGGGTCATTTAAAGGCAAAATTGGCCCTTGAGGTCGATCTGGATCAGATACTGATAACCTCCGGCGCCCAGCAGGCGCTATTTCTGATATCCCAAGCCTTATTAAAACCAGGCGATATCATCGGCGTCGAGGCGCCTTCCTATTTCAATCTGCTGCCTATCTTCCAGGCGTCGGGGCTGCGGTTATGCGCCCTGCCGATTGACGACGAAGGCGTTATTCCCGCGAAGCTGGGCCAGTTGGCGGAGAAACACCGGCTAAGAATGATTTTTATCAATCCCATATTCCAAAATCCCACCGGCTATGTGATGGGGCCCGAGCGTAAACGGGCGTTACTGCAATTTTGCCGCGCCAAGCATATTCCGATCGTGGAGGATTATGCCTATAGCCTATTATCTTTTAATCCCCACATCGATATTACTCCGCTGAAAAAATACGATCGCCAACAGCAGGTGATTTATATCGGTTCCCTATCGAAGTATATAGGCAACAATATCCGCGCGGGCTGGTTGGTCGCGCCAAAAGCCATTATTAATAAACTGGCGAACATCCGCCAAAAAATCGATTCCGGATTGAGCGCCTTACCTCAGTTGCTGGCGGAACACTATCTCCTCAATCATATGTCACAACATAGGCTCCATCTGCAAAGTCAGCTCGCCGCGCGAGCGGAACGGTTGGCCAGCTGGCTGGCAGCTCGCTACCCCGGCGAATTCCTGATAAAAAAACCCGTGGGTGGCTATTTTTTATATGCCCGATTTACGCCGGACTCCGCGCGCGCCAGGCTGAACGATATGTTATTTGATTTGCTGGAGCAGGATATTATTGTCGCCCGAGGGGATGATTTTGGCGATAAAAAACCGGCGATACGCCTGAATTACGCCCATTTCACCCCATCACCGCCTCGCTGAGGGTATCGGCCGCCGGCCAAGGTAAAGCATTGCGCGCTGAAAAGTGACGTTATGTGACCGGTACGAGAGATCCGACATTTGCACGCGCAACGCTGGCACTCATAAGTTAGCATGGTCATTATATGTAATATAATAATTCTACATCTGCTTACGCTGGCGACCTTAGTCAACGTCAAAGCGGGAAAATGACCTTGGGAGAAGAGATGCGAACGTTCAAATATCGCCTTTTAGCTGGATTACCGCTATGTTTCGCCATTTCCGCAGACGTATTGGCCAGCACGCAGGATTACACCTTGGAGCAGGTCGTGGTATTTAGCCGCCACGGCTTAAGAGCGCCGCTCTCTACTCCCAGCAGCGCCTTAGGCAAAGTGACTCCGGATAAATGGCCGCAATGGGATACCCCAAGCAGTTATTTAACCACCCGTGGCGGTGCGCTGGAAACCTATTTTGGCCACTACTTCGGTCAATGGCTGGTGGATAACAAACTGCTTAAGGCTGACACGTGCCCCACCGATAAGGATGTGTATTTTTATGCCAATAGTTTGCAGCGGACGATAGCCACCGCCCAATATTTTTCAGTGGGTGCGTTTCCCGGCTGTATCGTTCCTGTTCATCACCAGGAAAAACTCGGCACCATGGATGCCACCTTTAATCCTATCATTACCGACGGCGGCGATGGGTTCAAACAACAGGCCATTGCCTCAATAAACCAGCGTGCGGGCGCGGGCGGCGTAACCGGCTTGAACCAGCGTCTGGCGGCCAGCTACCGGGACATGATGCAGGTTATCGATTATCAAAAATCAGCCAATTGCCTGCAAGATAAACAGTGCGATCTGACCGTTTTGCCGGTGGATGTCAATATCGTTGCGGGGCAGGAACCCGGCGTATCCGGCCCGTTAAAAGTGGGTACCTCCATTGCCGATGCCTTTATATTGCAATATTACGAAGGCGCCCCACTGTCTTCGGTGGGTTGGGGAAAAATAAAAACCGACGCGCAGTTTGCCAAACTGGTGGCGATTAAAGAGAATTACAACTCAGTGGTATTTAGTGCCCCGGTGGTGGCCAAAGCGGTGTCCGCCAAGCTGGTAAATTATATAAATGACGTGTTTACCCATTCTGCCGATCGAGCCAAATTTACCTTTTTGGTCGGCCATGATTCTAACGTGGCCTCGTTATTTTCAGCGCTGGGCGTTAAGCCCTACCGGCTGGCCAACCAATTTGAAACGACCCCCATCGGGGGCAAAGTGTTGTTTGAACGTTGGCAAGACCCGACCGGCAAGTCGTTGATGAAAATAGAATATGTTTACCAGACTACCGATCAAATCAGGGAGTTGCGTGAGCTCAACCGGGCAACACCACCGGCGCGCGCGGTGCTGGAACTGCAAGGATGCCCGATTGACGCCCAAGGTTATTGCCCGTTTGAACGTTTCACCTCGGTGCTGCAAACAGCCATAAAATAGCGCTACCGCCTTCAAACGCGCCGAGACCCACCTTTAGTCTTCACCGCCAACGCATGAATGTGCTGGCGGTGAAGACTCATATTCTAGCTACTCGTCGTTGTCTCTAGCGCTTCACGCAACAGGCTCACCGGCGAACGTCACCGTCATTGCTTGGCTAAAATTTTTTCCAGAATCAAATGAAAAGCCTGATTGTCGTTATCCTTGCGCCAGATAAAATAAAGCGTGTTGTTTAAGGGATAGGGCGAATTCAGATCGCGGTATACCACGTTTTCCAACCCATAGGTCGAGGCGCTGCGCGGCACCAGAGCCATGCCAAAATCGACATTAACCAGCGAAAGGATATTTAGCGTACTGCTCTCATATTGCACATAATCCGGTTTTATATTGGCCCGGGAGAAAGCCTGGGTAAGCAAGTCATAAAAGGGTTTCCAGTCGACGGAATACATAATCACCGACTGGTTTTCAAAGTCCTCCAGGCACAGTTCCCCCTTGGCTGCCAAGGGATGGTGTTTGGGCAATGCCACGATAAAGGGTTCTTTGATACACAGCCTGCCCTCCATATTCGGCCGATCCGGAACAATACGAGAGATGCCTAAATCGAGTTGATGTGTATAAACCGACTCGATTTGCTGAAAAGTGGGCAACTGCTGCAAGGAAATATGGATATAGGGATACTCCCGTTTAAGCATCGCCAGGATACGCGGGAGGTAACTATAAAAGGCATTCGGTACAAAACCTATGGCTACCGAACCTTGCTCGCCATTCGCCATTTTTTTGGTAAATTGCTCCACCTGGTGTATATGCTCCAAGAGGCTTTTCGCCTCGTGGAAAAACGCTTTGCCCGCGGTGGTTAATGATACGGCACGGGTGCTTCGTTGAATAAGCGTTACATTAAGCTGATATTCCAACAACTGAATCTGCCGCGTTAAGGGTGGCTGCGTCATATTAAGCGAATGGGCAGCACGGCGAAAACTCAACTCTGTGGCCACAGCAACAAAACACCTTACCTGATTTAAGTTAAACATTCGACATATCCTGGCCTGGGCAAGGCATTATTATAATCAATTAAGAATAAAAGTGGCATGACATGATGCCACGCTTAATATTGGAGAATGTGATTAAACTCAAAAAAAACTGGATTTTGTATAACATAAAAGGCAAAACGCCGGGGTTTTAAAACTGTTTGATTTCATACAATTATACGCAAATCCTTCTTTTTTATCGCCAATAGTGTGATGGCGATCAAATAATAATATAAACAGTATTCCAATTTTTATATCAATGGATACAGCCTATGAAGTGGACTTGGCGTCGCGCTTTTTGCATTCTTTGCCGCATACAGAAAAACATATTCCCTAAACAATGTGTAAAAAACGGCAATTAAGGAAATCACGATGCCTATTATCAACCGAGTCGAAATCATTGACTTCACTTATAAAGTAAAAGACATGGGGGCCGCTTTTAGCAATGCCCATAATCACGTTGGGTATGTCAAAGGTTCTTCACTGTCGTTATCGAAATATGCCCTGGTGGTGGAGTGTGACGATGGCTCACGCGGAGAATACGTCGCGTTATGGGGTGCTACCCGTCCCGCGCTGGCGCAAACGCTGATGTTGGCCGGCGATTTACCGGGCCGGGACGCCGATAGGCGTGAGGCGTTTTATACCGAATGGAACCGTCGCCTTTGTCATATGGATCACATGGGACAAGGCCCGGTGGATATCGTATTGTGGGATTTGGCGGGCAAACAGGCGGGTAAATCCATTTCACGCCTGATCGGTCAGTACCGCGATAAGCTTCCCGCCTATGCCAGCACGTACCATGGCGACGAAGGCATGTTTGATTCGAATCAGGCATTTACCGATTTTGCTCTGTCCTGTCACGAGATGGGGTACCGCGCGTTTAAGCATCACGGTTGGTTTGACGGCGACGCCAGGCGAGAGGCGTCATTGATCTTGGCCCTGGGCGATGCGGTTGGCGATAAGATGAAACTGATGTATGACGCCGCCTCTGATTTAAAAACTTTCGCCGATGCGCTATATGTTGGCAAAGCATGTGACGATGCGGATTTCTTCTGGTATGAAGACCCCTACCGTGACAATTCCATCTCTGCGTTTGCGCATAAAAAGCTGCGCGGCATGATAAAAACGCCGCTGTTGATAACCGAGCATGTGCGTGGACTGGAGGCCAAATGCGATTTTATCCTTGCCGGCGGCACCGATTTCGTTCGCGTTGACCCGGAATATGATATGGGCATCACCGGAGCCTTGAAGACTGCCCATATGGCCGAAGCCTTGGGGCTGGACGTGGAGATTCATGCTCCAGGGCCGGCACATCGCCAGCTAATGGCCTCCATTCGCAATACCAATTTCTATGAAATGGCGGAAGTCGGCCCCAAATTAGCCAATATTCTCCCGCCCTGCTACGCCTGCGGTTATCAAGACGAATTAGGCGCCATTGACGCCGATGGCTGCGTCAGCGTACCTGATGGCCCCGGCTTGGGCGTGACTTACGACTGGGACTGGATCAATGCGCACGCCACTCAACGCTATGTTTTCGAAAAAAAATGACCTATCCGTTGGCCGAAATTGATCTCGCCGCCGTACCTTCCGGGTATAAAAACCCGACCGTTACCGTTAAAGAGAGGATATATGCACGCTGCGCTTTTCGCCGGGGTTAATGCCGCGGCATTAACCGCTTTCAATCAAGATTTATCAATTAATTATCACAAAACCGTCCAGCATGCCCTGACATTGATCGAACAGGGTTGCAATGGCCTGGCGGTCTTGGGCACCACGGGTGAAGCGAATTCCCTGAGCCTGTGGGAACGGGAACAACTCCTTCAAAACCTGGTGGACGGTGGTATCGCCCCGCGGCACATGTTGCCCGGCACCGGCACGCCGGATATTCCCAGCACCGTCAGGTTAATTCAGCACGCCGAACGTCTGGGTTGCAGGGGGGTGTTATTATTACCTCCATTTTATTATAAGAACCCCTCCCTGGAGGGATTGGAACGCTATTTCAGCGAGGTGATCGTCCGCGCCGGAGGAGATATAGGCATTTATTTGTATCATTTCCCGCAACAATCCGCGGTACCTATCACCTTGCCGCTGATTGAGCGTCTCCTCATCAAGTTCCCCGGTAAAATAAAAGGGATTAAGGATAGCAGTGGGGATTTGCACGCCACCCAAGCCTATATCGATAATTTCGCGGCGGCGGGTTTCGAAGTGTACTCCGGCGCCGACACCAGTTTTCAGCAGATTTTAGCCCTGGGCGGCGCGGGTTGCATTACGGCCACCACCAATATTGCCGCCACGCTATCACAAACGATTTACACCCACAGGGATCGGCCCCAAGGGGTGGCGGCCCAGCGAAAACTGACGGCAATCAGGCAGGTCGTTGCGCTGGCGGACACGATTCCAACGGTTAAGACGCTCAAGGCTTACCTTTGCGGTGATGATGATTGGCACCATATCCGTCCGCCCCTTAGTCCATTGTCTGCCGCGGTTAGGCACCAGGTTATTTCTGCCTATCGGCAATTAATCACGCCAGAGTTATAAATTCATTGCGAGGTCATAATGAACCCGTTAACCACAAAAACGAATGTCAGATATACCATGCTGATTTTTATCGGCGCGGCCATGTTGGTCAATTTTATCGACCGTGCCACCCTGTCGGTCGCCGCACCGCTGATGAGCAAACAGTTGGGGTTCGATGCCGCCGCGATGGGCTGGGCATTTTCAGCGTTCGGTTGGGCCTATATGCTGTTTCAAATTCCCGGGGGCTTATTGCTGGATAAATTTGGTTCACGGTTGGTTTACGGCATAGCGGTTATCGGTTGGTCGGTTTTTACGTTTCTACAGGGCATGGTGTATCTGTTCCCTTCCGCTTTTGTCATGCTGTTTATTTTCCGATTTTTAATGGGAATGGCCGAAGCGCCGGGCACCACTGCCAGCAGCCGGTTAACCGTTCAATGGTTTCCTAACCAGGAACGTGGTTTCGCCACGTCCATTTACCAGACCGCGCCTTATGTAGCATTAGGTGTATTTACCCCAATATTGACCTTTTTGATGCATACCTACACCTGGCATTATGCGTTTTATGGTGCGGGGGGTTTAGGGTTGGCGTTTGGTATTATCTGGCTAGGCTTTGTGCGCGATCCGCTGCATCACCCCAAGGTAAATCAGGCCGAGATTGACTATATCCGCACCGGCGGCGGAATACCTACGCTGGGATCGGAACCCGTCGGGGAAAAGCCGGGCGTCACCTGGCCGCAGTTGAAAACCCTGTGCTGTAACCGCATGATGATCGGCGTCTATATTGGCCAATTTAGCCTGACGTCCATCACCTGGTTCTTTTTTACCTGGTTTCCCACTTATCTTTACGAGGCCAAGGGCATGTCGATAATCAAAGTCGGTTTAGTGGCCGCCATTCCGGCTCTGGCCGGATTTGTGGGCGGCATTATCGGCGGTATGTTATCCGATCGGCTCCTAAAGCGCGGCCATAGCCTGACCTTTGCCCGCAAGCTGCCGATTATTCTCGGCATGTTATTATCCTGCTCTATTATTATTGCCAATTATTCGCGCTCTGACGTCATTGTGGTTCTGGTGATGAGCCTGTCATTTTTCGCCAAAGGTTTCGGTAACCTCGGTTGGTGTGTGTTAAGCGACACGTCGCCGAAACAAGCACTGGGCCTGGCGGGCGGCATTTTTAACACCTTCGGCAATATTGCCGGCATCCTGACTCCGTTGGTGATCGGCTTTATTATCAAGGCCACCGGCTCGTTTGATTTGGCCATCTTATATGTCGGCTCCATGGGAATCATCGGCGCCGCGGCCTATCTGTTTATCGTCGGGCCCTTACAGCGTCTAGAATTAACCCCGGCCACGTTACCCTGCTCGTCCGTGGCGCCAAACCCCACCATTATCGAAAGAAAAAACACCTTATAAGATGGGTATCAGTAAAATACATTTTCCGGGGAACCTGCCAAAGGCGCGATAATTTTGTTATAACCACCGCTATGAAAACAACTCTTGATGAACTGCAGGTGTTTATCGCGGTGGTGGACAGCGGCTCGATTACCGGAGCCGCCGAGCGCCTGGCAATGACCAATTCGGCCACCAGCCGGACCTTGTCGCGCCTGGAGGATAAGCTGGCCACCACGCTAATACGCCGAACCACCCGCCGGCTGGAATTGACCGAGGAGGGGCTGGCGTTTCTAGACCCCGCGCGGCGGATCCTCGCGGCCATGCAAGAGGCCGAGGAGATGCTGACCTTGCGGCGCCAATCCCCCGCCGGCCTGTTGCGGGTCGATGCCGCAACTCCCTTTATGCTGCACGTTATTGTGCCCATGGTGCGCGGCTATCGCCAACGCTATCCCCAGGTGGAACTTGAGCTTAATAGCAATGACGGCGTGATTGATTTATTGCAAAAACGCACCGATGTGGCGATTCGCATCGGCCCGCTCAAGGATTCAACGCTGCACGCCACGCCCATCGGCAGCAGCCGGCTGCGCATTCTCGCCAGTCCTGATTATCTGGCCGAGCGCGGCATGCCGCAAAGCACCGCCGCACTGTTAAACCATAGGTTGCTGGGTTTCAACCAGCCGGAATCGCTCAATGATTGGCCCCTGCCGGGTGACGATGGCCAAATACTGCATATTCATCCCGCGCTGCGCGCCTCCAGCGGGGAAACCCTGCGGCAATTGGCGCTGCATGGCGCGGGTATCGTATGTCTGTCGGATTTTATGATTAGCCGGGATCGGCTAGGCGGCCGGTTACAGGATGTATTGCAGACGTTGACGCTGGATATCCGACAGCCAATCAACGCGGTTTATTATCGCAATACTGCGTTATCGTCGCGCATTTCATCCTTTATCGATTATATCCGGCTCTATCTCGCTAAACAGGATCTGGACGGCTGACCCGGCGCGCCGTTCGCCTTGCGACAAGGCTGGCCGTCTTTGCGGCGCCATGCTCCGACGCTAATGCGGATGCCGGTGATGCGCATCCGGATAATGGACGTGAGTATGCGTCAGGGGATCGTGCCGATGGGGATGACGGTGACGGATACCGGGCGCTACCGCTTCCCCATTATGTTCATGCAGATGGTGTTCATCATGACGGTGCTCATGATCGTGAAACAAGGGTAAATGCGTATGGCGGTGCTGATGCCCTTCGCTCAAATGTAAACCGATGCCGATAGCCATCAGCCCACCGGCCGCCAGCAGGGAGAGCGTCACCGGTTCGCCCAGTATGACCGCAAGCAACGCCCCGGCAAACGGCGCAATAGAGAAGTACGCGCCGGTACGCGCCGTGCCCAGATGACGTAACCCCACCACAAACAGCGTCAGGCTCACCCCATAGGCAAAGAAACCCAGGAGCAGCGCCGCTCCCAGATCGGTTAGCGCCGGCCACGCGCCGCCGGCGATCCAGGCCAGAACCAGGTTGACCGATCCCGCCGTAAGCCCTTTTACCGCGGCAAGCCAAGTGGCATCGGTCAAGGCTATTTTTCGGGTCAGGTTATTGTCTATGCCCCAGGCCAGGCAGGCACCCAGGATTGCCAGCGTCGGCCATAGACCAGACGGCGTCATTTGCCCCGGCCAGCTCAAGATTACCGCCCCAGCCATAATCGCCGACATGCCCAAGGCAATACGCAGATCGACATTTTCCTTGAACGCGACCCATGCCAGCAGGGCGGTGAACACCATTTCCGCGTTAAGCAACAGCGACGCGGTCGTGCCCGGCATTGCCGATAGCCCCGCCATCAACAGGACGGGCGCGATAATTCCACCGCAGCCGATGGCCCCCATCAGCCAGGGCAGATCGCCCGGATTCAGGCGCACCCACGGCTGGCCACGCACCATCCGATAAATCCCCAGACCCAGGCCGGACCCAAGATAAAGCAGGCCGGCCAGTAGCCAGGGGGAGATCTGATGTACCAGTAGCTTGGCTAGCGGCGTACCGGCGCCGAACAATACCGCCGCGCCCAGTGCCGCGGGCACGCCGGGTTGTCGCAGGCCCTGATACCATTTCATATCATCACCCCTGTTGTCAGCATAACGATGGCGTCAAGCAGCCGCCGATACGCGGTTTTAGCACAGTTACCCTTCGGTTCCGCCCGGTAAATAAGGATTTCGCCGGGTTAATTCCTATTAAATATAAAAGAATGAATTATTCAGATGTTAATATATAACACATCTGATTTCATCATTAAGTTTTACCTGAAAATGTACTGGAGAATGACCCATGAACTTACCCCTGGTGGCCAATATCTTGGCCTTTATCGCGTTGTTATGGGGTGTGGCCCGCGTTCCTCGGCCACATTGGAGCCTGGCGAAAAGAGTCCTGCTCGGGCTGCTGCTGGGCGTGGTATTCGGGTTAGCCTTGCAAGGAATCTACGGCGCCGACAATCCGGTTTTGAAACAATCCATCCCGTGGTTTAACATCGTCGGCAATGGCTATGTCCAACTGTTGCAGATGATTATTATGCCGCTGGTGTTTGCGTCGATCCTCAGCGCGGTGGCAAAACTGCACAATGCCTCGTCACTGGGCAAAATCAGTCTGCTTACCTTGGGTACCCTGCTATTTACCACAATGATTGCCGCATTAGTGGGGGTGCTGGTTACCCATTTATTTGGGCTTACGGCCGAAGGACTGGTGCAGGGCGCGCAGGAAAACGCGCGCCTTGCGGCCTTGCAGAGCGGCTATGTCGGCAAAGTAGCCGATCTGAGCGTACCACAGCTAGTACTATCGTTTATTCCCAAAAACCCGTTTGCCGATTTGACCGGCGCCAGCCCGACATCCATCATCAGCGTAGTGATTTTTGCCGCGTTCCTGGGCGTCGCGGCGATTCAGCTGGTTAAAGACGATGGGATGAAGGGAGAGCGGGCGCTGAACGCCATCGATACGCTGCAATCCTGGGTGATGAAGCTGGTACGCCTGGTGATGAAGCTGACCCCTTACGGCGTGTTGGCGTTGATGACCAAAGTGGTGGCGGGTTCAAATATTCAGGATATCATCAAATTAGGCAGCTTTGTGGTGGCCTCCTATTTAGGGTTGGCGATCATGTTCGCGGTACACGCCGTCCTGCTGGCGCTGGTGGGCGTGAACCCGGCGAAATTTTTTCGTAAGGCCTGGCCGGTACTGACCTTTGCTTTTACCAGCCGTTCCAGTGCCGCCAGCATTCCGCTTAGCGTGGAAACCCAGACTCGCCGTATCGGTATTCCCTCCTCCATTGCCGGTTTCGCCGCCTCTTTTGGCGCGACCATCGGTCAAAACGGCTGCGCCGGGCTCTATCCGGCCATGCTGGCGGTGATGGTGGCCCCGACCGTCGGCATCAATCCCTTTGAACCGCTGTGGATCGCCACGCTGGTGGGTATCGTTACGCTGAGCTCCGCCGGCGTGGCCGGCGTCGGCGGCGGAGCCACCTTTGCCGCGCTGATCGTGCTGCCCGCCATGGGCCTGCCGGTCACGTTGGTGGCCTTGCTGATCTCCGTGGAACCGCTGATTGATATGGGCCGCACCGCCCTCAACGTGAGCGGTTCAATGACGGCCGGCACCATCACCAGTCAATTGATGGGACAGACTGATAAACGGATATTCAACGCTGACGAGGAGGCGGAACTGGCCCAGGGCTAAAGCCGGCGGACTTGATTATCCACCACCTGTGCCAAGAATCGTTGGCACAGTTCTAGCTGCGCCTCCTCAATATATTCATCGGCTTTGTGGGCCTGGGCGATGGAGCCCGGGCCGCATACAACCGTGGGGATACCCACCTTCTGGAACAATCCCGCTTCGGTACCGAAGGCCAGGGAATCGTACCCCTCTTGGCCGAGCGCATGAGCGCAGCGGTATTTAAGCGCATCCAGCGTGCCGTCGTCGCGCAGACCGGGATACTCTGCCAGTGGCCGCAGTAAAATATCCGCCCCGGCGGCCACTTGGCGCATATCGGGCAGCATCGCGCGGGCAACACGCCCCAGATCGTCGGCCAGCAGGTGATGATCGGAGTGCGGCAGCGGACGGATTTCAAAATCGAATTCACAACTATCGGGCACCACATTCACGGCGCTGCCGCCGCGGATCGTCCCGACCTGCACCGTCGACCAGGGCGGCTCGTAGCGATAGTCAAGCTCGCCGCTGCGCCATTCCCGGCCTCGCCGACTTAAAAACAGCACCAGCTCGGCCGCATAATCGATGGCGTTAACGCCAAGATGGTTCTGGGAAGAGTGCGCCGCCTGCCCTTGTACCGAGCAACGCCAGGCGCTTTTACCCTTGTGGGCGGTGGCCACCCGCATCAGCGTCGGCTCACCGATAATGCAGCCGGTGGGACGGGCGCCATCGTCCGCCAGCTGCGCCAGTAAGCCCCGCACACCGACGCAGCCAATCTCCTCATCATAACTGATGGCGATATGTACCGGCGTGGCATCCACCCCCCGGGTGGCCTTGATAAAGTGCGGCACCATGGCCAGGACGCAGGCCAGATATCCTTTCATATCGGCGCTCCCGCGACCGTAAAATCGGCCATCACGCCGGGTCAGGATAAAGGGATCGCTGTGCCAGGGCTGACCCGCCACCGGCACCACATCCGAATGCCCCGACAGGCAAATACCACCCCGATCCGCGGGTCCGATGGTGGCGTAAAGATTAGCGCGGCCGCCGTCGGCGCTGTAGACCCGCCGCGCGCTAATGGCGTAATCCGCCAGATAGGATTCGACAAAATCAATCAGCGGCAGATTGGATTCACGGCTTAGCGTCGGAAACGCTACCAGCGTCGACAGCAGTTCGGTGGCGGTAGGCATCAACAATTCATCCTTATGATTTTACAGCGATAACATCAATTTCAACCCACCATTCCGGCCGGGCCAGATGGCTGATCATCAGGCCGGTGGAAACGGGGAAAACGCCTTTGAGCCAGCGTCCCATAATGGTATAGACCGTCTCGCGGTAGCGCACATCGGTCAGGTAGACCGTGATTTTACAGATATCCTCCAGCTTGCTGCCCGCTTCTTCCAGCAGCATTTTAATATTATACATGGCCTGTTCGGTTTGTGCGGCCACATCGCCCTTGCCCACCGACTCGCGGGTGTCGAGATCCTGGCCAATCTGGCCACGCAGGAACACCATATTGCCGGCGACCACCGCCTGGCATAAATCGTTATCCAGATTTTGCTCGGGATAGGTCTCTTTGGTATTAAAAGGTCGTATACGGGTATGGCTCATTACGCTGTCTCCAAGGTTGGTCAAATTGATATGTCATGGTTAAGGTTGCAAATATGGCCATCAGGCCAGGAACTGTTTCAGCTCGTCGGTCTGCGGATGATTAAAAATTTCCTCCGGCGTGCCCATTTCATGCACCCGTCCCTGGTGCATAAACACGATACGATCACTAACCTTGCGCGCGAAGTTCATCTCGTGGGTCACCATAATGATGGTCATGCCTTCGGCGGCCAGGGACTCGATCACCTGCAACACTTCGCCCACCAGTTCGGGATCCAGCGCCGAGGTGATCTCATCGCACAGCAGGACTTCCGGGTTCATGGCCAATGAACGGGCAATGGCAACCCGCTGTTGCTGTCCGCCGGAAAGATTCGCGGGCCAGGCCGCAAACTTTTCTTCCAGCCCAACCCGCTTTAGCAGTACGCGGGCCATGCGTTCGGCCTGTTCGCGCGGCAGATTTTTTACCAAGGTGGGTGCCAGCATGACGTTTTTACCCACGGTCAGATGCGGGAATAAATTGAAGCTTTGGAAAATCATGCCGACGTTCTGGCGCAGTTCGCGCATGGCGGCGGGGTCATGTTGCTGAATGGCCTGTCCGTCCACGGTAAGGCTCCCTTCCTCAAACGTCTCAAGCCCATTAATGCATCTGAGCAGTGTGCTTTTACCGGAACCACTCTTGCCCAGGATACACACCACCTCCTGACGCTTAATTTGTAAATCAATGCCCTTGAGCACTTCGTTATCGCCAAAGCGCTTATGCAATCCGCGAATGTCCACCACCGCGAAGGATGGGTTGTCATTACCATGGTCAGTCATGCCGGTCGGCTCCCTGGGTGAGTTGCTGTTCCAAATGCCGGCTCCACCAGGACAGTGGGAAGCATAAGATGAAATAGAGCACCGCAACGCTGCCGTAAACCAAAAACGGGGTGAACGTTGCGTTCGAGATAATTTGTCCAGAGCGGGTCAATTCCACAAAACCTATCACCGAAGCCAGGGCCGTGGCCTTGACGGCCTGTACCATGAATCCCACCGTCGGCGCCACCGCCACCCGGAATGATTGGGGCAGGATGACGTAGCGCAGCTGTTCCCCAAAGGATAGGGCCAAACTGGCCGACGCCTCCCATTGCTGACGCGGGATACTTTCGACGCTGCCGCGCCAGATCTCGGTAAGGTAGGCGCTGGCGTAGAGGGTCAGGCAGAGACTGGCGGCCACCAACGGCGTGGTGTTGATGCCGAACAGCGCCAGGCCGAAATAGGTGAGGAAGAGCTGCATCAGCAGCGGCGTTCCCTGGAACAGATTCACATAGAGAATCACCAGAAGCCGCAGCCAGCGCCGTTGTGACAAGCGCAGCACCAGCAGGATGCCGCCAACGATGCCGCCGCCGACAAATGCTATCAGCGACAGCCCTACCGTCCAGCGCAGCGCCAACAGGAGGTTGCGAAAAATATCCCATAAAGAAAAATCGCTCATGATTTTTTTCCTAACGCCGGACCGAAAATAAACCGCGGACCAAACCAGCCGAGGAACTGGCGCACCAATACCGCCAGCGCCAGGTAAATCGCGGCGGCGATAATAAACGCCTCAAAATTGCGAAAGGAGCGGCTGGCAATCAGGTTGGCGCTAAAAGAGAGTTCTTCCGTAGAGATCTGGCTGCATACCGCCGAGCCCAGCATGATGATAATCACCTGACTTATCAGCGACGGCCATACCCGAGCCAGCGCCGGTGGCAACACCACGCGGGAAAAGATCTGCCAGCGATTGAGCGCCAGGCTTTGGGCCGCTTCGATCTGGCTGCGTTCGGTGGTGACTATGCCGGCGCGGGTGATTTCCCCGGCATAGGCGCCAAGATTCAGGATCAACGAGAGTATGCTGGCGGTAAGCGCCGACATTTGCAGTCCTAGGGACGGTAAGCCAAAAAAAATAAAAAACAGTTGCACTATATAGGGCGTGTTGCGTACCAGCTCGATATAACACCCCACCAGCAGACGCAGCCAGCGGGCGCCGTTAGCCCGCGCCCAACCGCAGGCAATGCCCAGACCTAGGCCCAATAGCGTGGAAACCACCGTCATGACCAGGGTAATCAGGGTACCGGTTAGCAATAGCGGCCACTGTTGCAGTACCGAGGAAAAATCAAATACCATTACCCGCACTCCTTCGGCGTTCGCGCCACTAGATTCAGCTCATAGACATCGGGCAGCGCCGGTAGCCGCCACAGTGAAAACAGCAGTTGCTCGGCCTGCGCCGGCGCCAGCGCATTGACGGCGCAGCGCAAAAACTTGCCCTCCAGCGCCCTGTTGTCCAACGGCCGATCCGCACTGCCCATGGCTTTAGCCACAAACGTATCCAGCGTGGTGCCGTTGTGAAGCGCGACCATCACCACCGCCCCTTCGGGCGCAGTGGACAATAGGCCGGGATCGTCCCAGCGGGAGCTGCTGCAGAGGGTGACCCGCGCCATCAGCCGCTGTAGATCGGGATCGTCCAGCAAATCATCATCCAGATGTTCCAGCGTCAATTCACCATAGAGCAACGACGCCGCCACCGCGAACGGCAAACTAAACTGCGCCTGCTGCGCGGTAACGGGCCGGGGATAGATCAGATTTGCCACCACCACCGGCGGCACATCGCATGCAATGTCGGCAATCTGCTCTAGCGCCAGGCCGTGGCGCGCCACCAGCGCCAAGACCCCGTCCACCGCCGCATGGGAGGAGAGGCATACCGGGATGCGTTTTACATCGACTCCCGGCGACAGTAGGCACCAGCGTCCGGGTTCATCCGCCAGCCATCCGGCGTCAAATTCGCCGTTATTGCATAATGCCGCCAGGCCATATTCATGCTCCAACGCATCAAGCGGCCCCCCCGCGCCCTGTTCCGCCAGCAGCGCCGCCAGCACGCCGTTTTCGGCGGTACGCCCCGCCGACAAGGGTTTGGCATCGGTGCCAAACACGCTTTTCATTCCACCGGTGCCGGCGATGGCCAGTCCCAACGCACGGGCGGTGGCGTCGGCGTCCAAACCGATAAGTCTAGACGCCGCCGCGCAGGCGCCAATGCTGCCCAGAACGCCGGTGGTCCACCAGCCCCGATCGTAAAGCGTGCGGCCCAGCGCCATGCCGACGCGATATTGGCATTCGGCTCCGGCCACCAGCGCCGTCAACAGCAGCGCGCCGTCGGCGTGGCGCGCCTGGGCCACCGCCAGGGCCGCCGGGACAATTACCGCCGAACCGTGTACAAATCCGGCATAGCAGTTGTCGTCGAAATCAAGCGCATGGGCGGCCACGCCGTTGGCAAAAGCGGCGGCCGGCGCGGCCAGACGCCGGGGACTGCCCGCCACCGCCGCGTCGCCGGGAGCGGCCGTGTCCAGCATCACCCGCCGGGCCAACGCCGCGCTATGGGTTGCCGCCCCCGCCAACATGACGCCGAGCGTATCCACCAGACAGCGCACACCCACCCGCTGTACCGCGTCGGGTATGGCCGCCGGTGCCAGGGTCACCAGCCAGCGGGCCAGCCGCTGGGTACCGCTTGTCGTCATCGTCATCCTGTTCGCCCTTGTGTACCGCTACGCCGCGTTATTCCGGCAATTCGCCCGCCGGCGCGCCCAACCAATGTTGCGAAATTTTATCCAGGGTGCCGTCGGTTTTGGCGGCGCGCAGAATCTCGTTAACCTTGCCGAGCAGTTCGGGCTGGTCTTTGGGCAGCCCGACATAACACGGCGAATTGGACAAAATGACCTTGAGTTGCAAATCCAGTTGCGGATGCTTTTGTTTCATGGCGCCGGCGACGGTGGTCCCGATGGCCACCAGTTGGGTCTGTCCGGAAAGAAAAGCCGAAATGGTGCCGTTATTGTCCTCAAAACGTTTTACCACCGCGCCCGGGGCCAGGCGGGTCAGCTCTTCATCCTGCATCGAACCCCGGGTCACCGATACCGTTTTGCCGGCCAGTTCGCCAAAGTTCGCCGCCGGGGTGTTAGCCGCGCCAAATACCGCATCAAAAAATGGCGCATAGGCGATGCTATAATCGATAACCTTGGCCCGCTCGGCGGTTTTGCCCAGGGAAGAGATGGTCAGATCGGCCTTGCCGGTTTGCAGGTAAGGCACGCGGTTGGGCCCGGTAACCGGCACCAGAACGACCTTAACGCCCAGTTTCTGCCCAAGCAGGTTGGCCACATCGATATCCAGCCCCTGAGGAACCATGTCCCCCCCCACATAGCCATAGGGGGGATAATCCACCGGCACCGCCACGCGCAGCGTTTTCTGGCTCATGATCGTATCCAGGGCATTGGCCGCCGCGTTGGCGCTCATTACCGAGAACGCGGCCAGTGCGCCCACCACGGCCGATATCAGATAACTTTTTTTCATTCGGTTCATCCTGCATCATTAAAAGGGATAAAGACCGCCGTACCGGACCATCGTCCCGGCCTCCGGCGACGGAACGTGGATCATTTTTTGAAGTAACCTGCCCGCACCGCCATGCCGATCAGATTGACAAAGAACCGGCAGGCGGTGATGGCGGTAATTCCGTTAAGATCTTTTTTCGGCGTAATCTCGACAATATCCATCCCTACCACGCGGCCTTTCTTGACCAGGCCGTGAATGATCTTACGCGCCTCGGAATAGGTTACCCCGCCCAGAGCCGGGCCGTTGACCGCCGGCATAATGGTAGGATCGATCCCGTCGGCATCCAGGGTAATGTAGTAATTTCAACCTGCGGGGATGCGGCTGAGAATCGCCTCCGCCCCTTCATCATGTAATTCATGGGCGGTAATCAAGTGCGCGCCGTAGGCCAGCGCGGCGTCGACTTCCTCCTGGCGGGCGGAGCCATTGGCGCGCAATCCGATCTGGAAGATTTCGCCGATATGCGCCATTTCGGAAGCGCGGCGGATGGGACTGGAATACCCATCGGTTACGCCATTCACCTCCTGGCGCCAGTCCAAATGGGAGTCGATATGGATCAGGGTAATCGGACCCAGGCTATCAAAAGCGCGCAGCACCGGGATCGGCACACCATGGTCGCCGCCAATCACCAACGGCATACCGCCCAAGGCGATAATTTTTCTGACTACCGCCTCGGCGGCGTCATAATGGCCACCCAGTTCACGAGGATCGGCGGCAATATCGCCGCAATCGACCATATGGATGGGCTGGTTGTCCATCAACGGGCCGCCGATATCGAAATCATAACGCTCGATGCTGCGGACCGCCCGGTCGGTGGCCTGGCGCACGGCGGTAGGCGCGTTGGTCTGATCGTTGGTGACCTCGTCAATGGAGTATGGCGAGCCGTAAGGAATACCCAATACGGCAATGTCCACCGAATCGAGCTGGTTCAGGTCGCTGACCACTTCGGAGTAGAGTAGGCTTTTGTGTCCATGTTTTGGCGCGGTGGTCAATTCAGGTTTATAAAGGGTCATGATCGTTTCCTGTACTATTGGTACGCTTTCATTTACGCAACGGGCGGGGAGTTATTCCACGCTCCACCATTCGCCCATCGCCCATAATTTTTCTTCGGTTCGGCTTACCAGGGCGCGCACATCCCCTTTGGCGACAGCGGCCAGCAGGGCCACCAGCAGTTCGCTGACCAGAAATGCCGGCGTCAGGGTGTCAAAAAACGCCGTGGTCTTTTTTTTCACCAGGATCGTCTCGCCGGCCAACCGGCCCACCGGCGAACTGGCGTTATCGGTGATGGCGACGATCTTCACCTTTTGTTGGGACAGGTAGCGGGTCAGGGCCACCGATCGGCGCGAATAGGGCGACAGACTGCAAACCAGCAGCGCGTCTTTGTGCCCCATGGTGCTCATTAGCGACATGATGCCACTCTATCCGGCACCCTCGACCAGATGAACGTTATTCTTGAAATACGACGCGACATGACAAAAATGAAACGCCACCGGAAAAGAGGACCGCAACCCCAGGCAATAAATATCCCGTGCTTCGGCAAGGGTATGCGCGGCGCGAACCATGGACGCCAGGTTGTCCCCCTGGCACATGGCCTGGATATGAGATGTGGTGGTCTCGGCCAGCGCGGTGAGCAGCGAGATTTCACCTACCTTCTGTTTCATTTCCATCAGTGCCGGCACTCGTGAACCATATTCGGACCCCCTGGCGCGTACGGCATTGACAAAAACGGCGCGAATCGCATCATAACCCGAAAGGCCAAGTCGTTTCGCCAGGCGTGTCATGGTGGACGGCGGCACGCCGGCCAATCGCGCCTGCTCGCGCATGGAC
>JAATGH010000306.1 GCA_015654745.1 Enterobacterales bacterium | reverse complement strand
CACCAGACCGGGCTGGCGCGGTACGGCAAATTTTTCTTTATAGGGCGAGTGAATGACCCCTATCTGCCGTAGACCGTATTCATTCATTGGGTAACTTTAAGCGCGGTGCCCTGGCAAACCGCTTGCTGATAACAGCCGGCAACCGCCCGGACCATTTCGCATCGGTGCAGCAGGACGGCGTTGCCCTTCATGCGCGCGGCGCGAATTTGCATCTCCCGGCGCGCTGTGGCCAGGCTGGGCGGCGGGTCTTGCAAGTTAACCTGACAGGTGGAACCGTAAACTTCACCCAGGTCACGGAAGGGTTTTCCTACCAGCTCATCAGCGGTTTTGTACAATTTTGCCGGTAACGGATGCGTCGCCGTTTTATGTACCGGCGAGGTGGCTTTAAACGGCGACACCGGTGCGGTTTGGGTTGCTGTCGATGAAGGCTTTGGGTGCATCCATGAACAGCCGGTCAGCAACAGGACAAAAATACATCCGGGTAAAGCACGCATAACATTTCCTCTGATTATATTTATTTCACCGGCGCTATTGAATCAATGTATGACATAAATAACAAGACGGGCCTTAGCCCGTCTTGTGTAAAACGCACTTA
This sequence comes from Enterobacterales bacterium, assembly GCA_015654745.1. Classification (GTDB taxonomy): domain Bacteria; phylum Pseudomonadota; class Gammaproteobacteria; order Enterobacterales; family Enterobacteriaceae; genus Acerihabitans. The sequence goes on along the minus strand of JAATGH010000306.1, from coordinate 3,929 downwards.
ATAGAGTGATATACCCGTCATACTTCACATCGCAAGCGCTGTTCAAATCGCCGGACAGATTTGCCAATGCGTTGCCGGCGTCCTGCAACTCGAATCATTTCGGGCATGGATGGTTACCAGCCTTTAACCGCGCCGCCGTTAAACACTTTGTTGGCGGCCTCGTTAACTTCATCAGACTGATAAGCCTGCACGAATTTTTTGACGTTTTCCGCGTTTTTATTATCTTCGCGCGCCACGATCAGATTCACGTAGGGAGACTGTTTATCTTCCACAAACAGGCCGTCTTTAGCCGGGGTTAAGCCAATCTGGCTGGCGTAAGTGGTGTTAATGATTGCCAGCGCGATTTGCTGATCGTCCAGTGAACGCGGAAGCTGCGGCGCTTCCAGTTCAACCAGCTTGAGATTTTTCGGATTGCCGACCACATCGAGTACGGTTGGCTGCAAGCCGACGCCATCCTTTAAGGTAATCAAGCCCTGTTTTTGCAGCAGCAGCAGGGAACGGCCCAAATTAGTAGGATCGTTTGGCAACGCCACTTGAGAGCCTGGTTTCAGCTGATCCAATGATTTGATTTGCTTGGAGTACCCGGCGATGGGATAGACAAACGTATTACCAACCGGCGTTAATTTATAACCGCGATCCTTGATTTGTTGATCAAGGTAAGGTTTGTGCTGAAAAGCATTGGCATCGATATCGCCTTTACTTAGCGCTTCATTAGGCAATACGTAATCATTAAAGGTGACCAGCTCGACGTCCAGACCATATTTTTCTTTAGCCACCTTTTGCGCCACTTCCGCTACCTGCTGCTCAGCGCCGACTATCACGCCAACTTTAATGTGGTTCGGATCTTTTTTATCCTGACCGCAGCCCGCTAAAGCCAGGGTACCGATTAACGCACCGACGGCCGCCAGAGTTTTTATATTAGAAAACATATCCCTTCCTTCTATTTTTGACGTTGTTCCATGAAGTACCGGTGATGGTGGCTTCAATGTTTTTACACTTTATCTTTCATGCCGCAATGACTTGGCTTCGCGTAAATACCGATCGCTTCGTTGAGTCGGCCCATCGGTTTTTTTCACCTGCCGCCTTCACGCCATTCGACATGGTTTGGGTGAATTGGCCCCGGGGGGCCGCAGCATTATTTGTGGGTAACAGCCTTAACGATTCTATCGCCGCCGATTTGGATTAAAAACACCAAAACAACCAATAACGCCAACACGATATTCATTATCGTCGCATTATAGCCGATATAGCCGTACTGGATGCCGATCTGCCCAAGTCCACCGGCGCCGACCGCGCCGCCCATGGCTGAATATCCCACCAGGGTAATCAGGGTGATGGTCGCGGCGTTGACCAGACCCGGCAGCGCCTCCGGCAGCAGCACCTTGCGGATAATCTGCAATGGCGTCGCGCCCATTGCCCGCGACGCCTCAATCAGGCCGGCGGGAATTTCCAGCAAGGCGTTTTCCACCATCCGGGCGATAAACGGCGTCGCTCCAACGGTAAGCGGCACAATAGCCGCCTGCAGGCCGATAGACGTGCCGACAATCATTCGGGTAAATGGAATCATCCATACCAGCAAAATGATAAAGGGAATGGAACGGAAAATGTTCACCAGCGCAGAGGTTACGCGGTAGGCTTTGCGATTATCCGCAATCTGCCCGGGTCTGCTGATATAAAGCAGCACGCCGATAGGCAGCCCAAGCACAAATCCTAAAAACCCCGATACAAAGGTCATCATCAGCGTTTCCCAAATGCCTTTGGCAAATAGTGCGATCATGGCCTCAGACATAGCCCAGTACCTCTACCTTAACGTGCTGTTGTTGCAAAAATTCAATGGCATCGCGGGAGTCACCCTCATCGCCGGCCATTTCCGTCAGCATAATGCCGAATTTGACACCACCCGCGTAATCCATCTGGGCGCTGATGATGTTGTTGTTAACGTTGAACCGACGGGCGGCCTCCGATAGCAATGGCGCGTCAACGGATTGGCCCGTAAATTCCAATTGCAGGATCGGGATTTTGCCCGCCGCGGGTTCTGGCGTCATACGCTGGAGATAATCCTCGGGGATATCGAGATGCAGCGTGGATTTTATAAACTGCTGAGCCAGCGGCGTTTTGGGATGGGAAAACATCTCGCTGACCGTATCTTGCTCGATCAGTTCGCCCTGGCTGATGATCGCCACCTGATCGCAGATGCGTTTGACCACGTCCATTTCATGCGTAATCAACAATATGGTTAGTCCCAGCCGCCGATTGATATCTTTTAATAAGGCCAAAATTGACCTCGTGGTGGCGGGGTCGAGAGCGCTGGTGGCCTCGTCGCACAGCAATACTTTGGGGTTGCTCGCCAACGCGCGCGCGATGGCCACCCGCTGTTTCTGCCCGCCGGATAAGTTGGCCGGATAGGCGTCGGCCTTGTCGTCCAGCCCCACCAGCGCCAGCAGTTCGTTGACGCGGGCCTTGATATCCGCCCTGGATAAATTGTCCAATTCCAGCGGCAGAGCGATGTTGCCTGAAACCGTGCGCGATGACAGCAGGTTAAAATGCTGGAAGATCATACCGATTTGCCGGCGGGCAGCGATAAGCTGGCGTTCGGGCAAATTAGTCAGATCTTGTCCGTCCACCAAAACCGTTCCCTTGGTCGGACGTTCCAATAAGTTTACGCAGCGGATAAGCGTGCTTTTTCCGGCGCCCGAAGCGCCAATCACGCCGTAAATCTGGCCGGCGGCCACATGCAGTGAAACATCCGACAAGGCGTTAATCGTTAGGGAGCCTTGCGAATACTGCTTAGTAATATGAGAAAGTGTGATCATGCGTTTTTATTGTTACTGGTTACCTGTGGCGAGAGCAAAGAGTATATAGGCAATACCCAAGGGTATTAATGGAGTGGGATGTTAGGGCGGCTAGACGTCCAAGTCAACTGAGTTTGTTTTTCTGTGTTTCTCTTCACGCGACAAAACATGCGATACTACGGGCTGTTTACATGATTAGGAGCCAATCAGTGGCACAGCCCGTTCCAGCTATATTTTTAGACCGTGATGGTACCATTAATGTTGATCACGGTTACGTTTATGAAATCGATGACTTTCAGTTTATTGATGGCGTAATTGAAGCTATGCAAGAATTGAAGGCCATGGGCTTCGCCCTTATCGTTGTCACCAACCAGTCCGGCATCGCGCGTGGTAAATTTACCGAAGATCAGTTTATGCGCCTGACGGAGTGGATGGATTGGTCGCTAGCCGATCGGGACGTGGAATTAGACGGTATCTATTTTTGTCCCCATCACCCCGATGCCGGCGAAGGTGAATACCGGCAGGATTGTGATTGCCGCAAGCCAAAACCGGGAATGCTGCTGGATGCGCAAAAATTCCTGGATATCGATATGGCCGCCTCTTATATAGTAGGCGACAAAGTCGAGGATATGCTGGCCGGCCAGGCGGCGGGGGTGGGCACCAAGGTTTTGGTGCGCACCGGCAAGCCAATCGATGAAACGGCTGAAACACAGGCGGATTGGGTAATAGATAGCCTCGCCAAGCTGCCCCAAGCGATAAAACAGCGTATAAAAGGTGCGTAACGGATATTTATTAGCCGGTCGATAAAAAAAAACCGATATTTGCTTGCCATTTCACAGCACATCCCTATAATGCGCCTCCATCGACCGGGACTGTGAGTTACATCGCAGCGTTCGGAAACGAGTCAGAAGGCAGGCCGAACGGGCTTGACACTGAAAGAGGAAAGCGTAATATACGCCACCTCGCGCCAGGTGAGTTTACAACCCTGCGCACTGCTCTTTAACAATTTATCAGACAATCTGTGTGGGCACTCACAAGACGGTATCGAAACACAAAATACCAAGTCTTGAAGAGTGACTAACAGTTAATTCATAAGATTAACAGTAAGACAATCTTTGAGCATCAAGCTTTTAATTG
>JAATGH010000005.1 GCA_015654745.1 Enterobacterales bacterium | reverse complement strand
TGGCGCGCTCAACAGCGAATTGATGCCATACGAGCGGATAATTTTGCGGCGTAGCGTGATGTGCAGATCGTAGCGGCGCACCCATTGGTTATTGATAAGCTCAGGCAGATTCATGATCTGGCTGCAATCCTGGAAGGTCATGCCAACGGCGTTCAGTTCGGCGTTGTTCTGTGCGACCTGCATGCCGTCCCTGAACTGCGTTGCGGTCGTTAGTCCCTGAGGTCCGTAAAAACTGCAATTCAGGTCGATGGATTCGAAAGACCATTGCTGGCTGGTGGTGTCGTTTTGCTGCACATCGGCCGGGTAACCGTCTTCCTGAATAATCCCCACGCCGAACCCACACCAGGTGGTGCCGTTTTTGGGGATGGGTGGTTGCGGGTCAGTCCATTGGGGCAAAACGACACTTTTATCCAACCCTGTTAACCCACGAATCCAGCGACTAATTAGCCGTTCCAACGCCTCATCGTAAACCGGTGCGTCGCCAATGGGCGTCAGATAGCCCGGCGTCGTGCTGTCATTGCCCATCGACGTAATCCATTAGCTCGCAATGCGCCTGCACGAACCCGGCGCCGTAGGCGAGATAGGGATCGGTGAGCGTCACGCGGTAATTGGCGCCCTGATACGTCACGATGTCCGCGTCATAACCGGGTTTGCCCTCGGTAAGCTGAAACTGCGTCACGATGAGGATGGCGCCGTTGATATTCTGGCCGGCGGCCATGCGCTTGGCCTGCATTGACCGGTCAATGGTAACGATGCCGGCAAACGGAATAGGTTGCTGAGCATTTGCGACAAAATTGTCATCATCCGGAACCTGTAGCTGTCGATAGCAAACCAAGGAGCAATCCACAAAATCCGGATCTGTGAAAATTTCTGAAACATCAAGAAGAGGCATTTTTATTCCTCACAACGTAGGTGATTGAGCGCAATAGGATGCCCTTGTCGTACAACGGTTTGATGCCGTTGCGCCCACGGGCACGCCGGGCGGCCAGCGTTGATGGCGCCAGCGGCGTTAACTGATTTCCGCTTTGGATGACCAATTTCGCGGCATTGGATGCGATTACGCCGGCCGATTCCAAATACCGGTTAGCCGCCGCTTCATTGCCCTCAAAAGCGGCCGCTGCTGCCTGGCGCATTTTTTCGGTAATTTGCGCGCGGGCGTTGGCAATCCCGATATCCAGGAACGGACGCGGCGGAAGCGTGACGGTGTATGACGCGACAACGTGATCGGTGGAAAAGTTAGCGGCTTTGGCCTGGACAAACCGGCCATTGTTTGCAAAAGTGCCATCAGCGTTGATTTGCCGATTCAGCGTGACGACATGCTCGGGAATACGAATCGTGCCGCCGTAACTCTGGATGTAGCCCAACACGGCATTATTGATCTCCGCCCCATCGTCCCGAGCAGCTTTATCCGATGGGATGCCCACCAGTACGTCCTTTCTCACCAGGTTGTTTAGGGCGTCGATGATATCTTGTGAATGGTCGGCCAGGACGGTCAGACCGGATTTCATAGCTGGCGGCCGCCAGCGCCAAACTGGATGATTTGCTCATAGAGTTCTGAGCCGTAGCGTGAATTATTCCAAAATCCCGCATCAGGGTTCAGCGTGGCGCCCGTGTCGTAGCCCATGCTGACCTTATCGACTGATTTCGAGTTGATCACCCCGTTGTTTGCACCACCAGCGCCGCCCAGCGCCGACGAACGGCGGTCTTTGTCCCATAGGTACAAGTAGTGCGCAATATAAAGCTCGACCATATAGGCATAAAGGCTTTCCTTTCCTTGCTGGCTTATTTGTCTATCAGCCAAATTAAGGCGGAACTGAATTTGTGCGTTGGGGAAGCGGGTATCATCGGAAAACTGCGGGAAGTCGGTGCGGAACTGGGCTACGGTCGGGAGAAGACTATTTCTTAGCTCCATTGGGTTTCTCCGTTAATGCCGTCACCTGGGCGGTCAGGTCGGTGATCTGCTGATCTTTCTCGGCAATCGAGGCATCGCGTTCGATAAGTGCAGCGGCCGCCGCCGTCACCTGGGCGGTCAGGTCGGTGATCTGCGCCTGCAATGCAGTGATTAGCTCCGATAGGTCGTCATCGGATGTAGTTTTGTCGAGCGGTTCAGCGTAGCGCTGTACAAACCAGTGATCAGCAACCTCGTCCGCGACCTGGTGAATGCCTGCCGCAAATTTGGTTTTGGTGTGATCGATGTTATTGAACGTGAATGGCGTATGAACGCGGATTTTTTTCATGCCTGCTCCTTATGGCCCCTTGCGGGGCTGATAGGTTAGATGCCGTCCATGTATAGCATGGTGTCAGAGTAGCGGACTTCCACCGCACCGACCTTGCTGTAATAGGTCACCAGTTGGCGTAAGTCACGGTATTCCATCGGGGTGCGTTGCAGTGGCACCAGCGGGAACTGAACGTATTTACTATTTTTGGTATAGAACACCGCCCGGTTAGTGGTGATGCTATTGTGTGATCCCTGCTCCAACCATTTCACCGGCTGAATATTTAAAGGTTTGCCATTCTGTTTATTTGCGATCGTGTTTTCGCTCAAATAATCCAATACAGAGCGGTTACCCGCGGTGGACACGATGGTTTCTACCAACAAAGAGTATTGGTCAGGGGGCAACAATAACGAGTCAGGAACGACCGCCCGGCCGGTATTTTTCCATGCCGTAGTCAACCCGTCATTGATATCGGCACGGAACTGATCGGGTGATGTAGCGCTGGTCCATGCCGCAGTGGCGTTAATCGTGTTTACACCGACCTGGTTGAGTAACCCGCCTACTTTCAGGAAGACGCTGCCGACATAAACCTGTCGGTCAACATTCATCTGGTAAACTTCGTTCATCGCGTCCAGTTTTTGCGCGTCGATGGGTTTCCCTAATTGAATCGCGGCCGCCAATTCAAACACGGTCCAGCCCAATTGCCGCGCCCATTCCGTCATGGGCAACCCGGTCCGGGTAATATCAAGGTCAATGCCCGGAATGGCATTCGAGCTTTGGCTTATCCAGGATTCACCGTCTTCCCCCACGGAACCAGGTGCGGAAAAGTTGGTGTTGGAGAAGCTGGAAACCTGATCGGCAAGAGAAACATCATTGCGTAAATCGATATCGCGGCTCCAGGTATAGGCCAACAGCGGTAAATTGAGCGTTGGGTCGTATCGCTCCAACTGCCCAATCAAAAACGCACCAGCATTATCAATAGTCCGCTGGTCGATCGTTCTCGCATCAAGAGTAAACATATTATTCCTCAGATATTGTAAGCCAGTTCGGCAATGCCGTTAGCGTCAGTGGTCCCGATAAAACGGGCGTTTGCTATCAGAATGGTGTTTGCCGGCGTAGCATCCGCTGCGGCCTCAAAACCGCCGATGGGTTGTGCGGCAGTCCCCGCACCGACGCGGATATAGACCGGTCCGTTATCGGCGACGGTGCCAAAATTCACTTTTACAGAGATATAGCCACGCACTAGCGCATCGCCGGTGTGATTGTAGGTAGCGTTCAGTTGGCGTGCTAAATCGCTGTCCGACATGAACGGATATGACCGAACACGGATACCATAGACGGCTGTAGCCGCATCGCCAGCAACCAGCGGTACGAATTTGCCGTTGACCTTTTTACCCACCAGACCGTCACCAGAGAAGGGTGCCGTAGTGTCCATCATCACAGGCTCAATGGTTGACTGTGAAGGCCGGGTGACGGCACCGGCGAACCCGAAATCGGGTGTAAACAGAATGGAATTACCGGTCATTATTTGGTCCCCTTTTTGGCCCAGAAATCAGCGTTCGATTTGTTGAGATCCGCTATGGCGTTTGTTTTGGTTGAAATGGTGAGAGCATCAACGCTTTGCCGTGCGTTGTTCCGGGCCTTTGCCAACTCTGCGGCCCCGTTAAAAACGGTATCGACGGTGGCGATCGGCATTTTCGTAAAATCAATGCCTTTCCCGGCCAGCGGCTCAATCAGCGCCATACCATCCACCGTCTTGCTCGCAGCGCTAAGCACCTGGCGTTTGAATGTCGCTAATTTGCCGCCTTCCGGCAGAGCGATGCCTGGCATGATGAGTTCAGCGCGAGAAACGACAGACTGTTGATAACCTGCATCGCCAGTCATTTTCTTTTCTTCCGCTTTATCCTCATCGCTTGGAGCATCGGTAGTGCCACCCATCATTTTTTTGCACATCTCAACGCATTGTGCGACCGTTGCCTCCAGTGCGGTAATGCGCGCACCGATATCATCCGGCTCATCAGTGGTCGGGTTTCCGGCACCAGGCAGCGGAGTAGCGGCGTCTGGTCCTTCAACCTTGATGACCACGGTCGGTGTAGTGGTATCGTCATCATCGCCAGTCAGATCATCCGGTGCGTTGGCCAGCAGATCGGTGGCGGTGGCATCATCTTTGGTCTTAACGGCATGCCGGAGCTTCGTAAGCCAGCTCTGGGCTTTTTCTTTCACTTTTGTGGTCATACTTTGACTATCTCCGATTGAACAACGCTCACCGGCCCGCCCATTAGGAACAAGCGCAGCGTGATTACCTCTGATTTGGTACTGATTGGCGCGGCCCGGCGCTGTTTGTTCATACTCAGCGTCGTAGCCACACGAGATTTGGGTCATGCCGGCGTAAATCGCCTGGATGGACTCGGCGGTTTTAAAAACGAGGTCCGCCAGTAATAAATCGGACTGATCGCCGGTCCCCTGGTGGACGTTTTCTATATGCCCATGCGCCAGTTCTCGCCAGTTGGCAGGATTAATGAAAAGGACGTCCCCGTCATCATCTTCCGGGTGCAGGATAACGACCGTCATTCCTTCAAACGAGGTGATTGATTCAGGACTAAAAACTTCTTTTGGAGAACGGGTAACGACTATCTCGCCGTCCTCATCCGGGATGATTTTCGGAAGGTCTTCGGCCTTGTAAAGCTGCATCCCCGTTCGGGCAATCGGGACATCCTTACAAAGCAATGAGCCATCAGCCAGCTCGAATCGAGTTGGCCCGAGCTGCGTAGTAAAGAAAAATTTCATTATTCACCTGCCAAATCGCGGGCATAAAAAAGGCCGCCTGAGCGACCTGTGTGAGTTGAGGATAATTGTCTCGATTTAAGCCCTTTTTAACATAATGGCTCTTTCATGCACCAGCCGATCGGCACTCGTTAAAAAATCGCGGCTAACCGGGTAAAAACCGGCATTAACTACCGGAAAGCCGATGGTTTTATCAAATAACATATTTATAACAAATGACGGGTATTGGCGTTGAGGTTGAAAACACGCCGGGACGCCTATTTGAGGTAATTTCGAGTTTCGGGTATCACGACCTCGCAATAACACCGGCAGTTCGGTAGTGCGCCGGCATGGCCCGTCATGCCGTCCAGCGTTGGCGGATTTTCCCATCGGACAAATTTGCCATTCATCGTTTGATGCGATGGGCGGACATCGCCATCGTCAGCCGTGCGCCAGATGTAACCTTCAGAGCCGATAGCGGTCGCGCGGGCCTGCGTTAGCGCCTGCGTGGCCCGGCCAATCTCCGTACGAGCAATAAGCGTTGCCCGGCTCTTGGCAACATCGCCGGACGCGGCGATCTCTTCCGCAAGCGCGCCCGGGCGCTGGCCGGTGACCATGGCCTCAATAGCTTTGTTGTGGATGTCGTAAATGCGGTCGGCGGCCTCAATGGGCAGCGATTTGATGTAGTTGACCTGTTCCTCGACAATCGAGCGCATGACGTGGCCCACGGGCGCGTTCCTGACCATATTGCGCAATTCGAGACTGATATCCTCGCTTTGCTGAAACCAGATTTTTTCGTTATGCCGGTTGGCGCCAGTCACGAATTTTTCGGCCACCCGATGCGCCCAGCCATCAACAATGTCACCGTAGCTATCCAACGCGCGCATGATTTCCGTTACGCTATCGTTTGAACCATCGTAGCGACCGTTGACGATGTTCCCCACCGCCCGCGCTATCTGCCGTAGACTGGTTCGGTACTGGATCTCGACTTGTTTCGGTAGTTTCTGGGTCGTCATTGAGGGACGGCGGCGGCTCGTTCTTGGCATTCTCGATATCCTCATCCGTAATCTTCGACCCGATGCCGGTTACCCTGGATGATTCGCGTAATTCGGCCAGAGCGGCATGTAGCGGCATCCCCATGTCTACCGCTTTGGTCAGCGCATCCACGGTGTTATTAGCCACGGTTGAGCGGTCCAAGTCGGACATTTGCCAGAGCGGGTTAAACACAAAATCAAAATCATCAGGCAATGGGGTGCCGAACTCGGAACGGTGGAGCATTTCAAACAGAAATCGAATCGGCTTACGCTCCCGGCGCTCCTGCAGGGTGCCCACGTTGTCGTAATGGTTGGCTAAATCCGTCTTCCCGTCAGAAAATCCGGCCGGGGATTGGCCGAACAGGCGCACAAGTGGGATACCGATAGCGCCGGAAATCTGCTCGCCGAACTGGCCCAGGACGTCAGACAGTCCGGCGAAAGAGTATGAATAGGTCTGAAAAACATCATCCTTATCCATGAGGGTGAGTCCCTCAATGGACTGGAAGAAACGGATCATTTCCATGTTTTTCATTAACGCGGCTTCTTTTTCTCCACCAAATCCCAGAATTTCACGTAAACCATTTACGCCATACGTCCGCAGATGGGCCTTGTTGACCAGTTGCGCAGCGCCGGCCGTTGTACTGTCAAAAGCCTGGAGGCGGTCATACAGCCGTTCCAAAACCGACATACCCCAGCCGTTTTCGGTATATCGCTGCTGATAAGGCAGCCCTACCCCATCCATGCGGATGATCCGGGAATGATGGATTTTCCATCCGGGGATGTCCTGCTGCGTGGCGACTACCTGGTAGAATTTCGGTTTTCCCAGGTCAGGGCCGAGGTTGCTAATGGTTTCGGAAATGGACTGATTGAGCATCCAGCGGTCCAGGACCAGCAACCCCTTAAACTGGTCTCGGCCAACGGTCTCTAGGCGCAGCGGTGACGCCATATCCTGCCCGTCTATCATCACGATCCCGACAGCGCCACCGTACAGCCGCGACCATTTTATAAGGTCATTTAGGGAATCCCACAGGGAGAGTTCTTCCCATCGCCCGGTAAGCCGTGCCTTGTTCTTGTAGTCCATCTGCGACGTAATGGTTACGCCCTTTTTCGTCATGTCGTCGGCTATAGCATCCACGGCAGCGCCGACTATCCACGATGAGCGATAGGCAAATTCCAGCAGGACATGATTGCGAGACGTGTAGTTTGGGACATAGGTGCCGCCAGCGGTGAGATTGGCCGTTTGACGTCCTATTTTCGCCATAAAATTATCGTACCCGTCCGCGGTGCGGGTAGGCCCCGAACTGGTACGGCGTGGCCGGCTTTTTCGTGACATTACAGATTTCTCCCGAGGAGCGCCCAGATATCCATGGCAGTATTCATGGGCGCATAGACCATCATCACCGAGTCGCCCAGGTTGGGGGATTTGGTGCCTTCCGGCTGCTTGTCCACAATGATCTTACCGACGCCGTTGATTGAGTAGGTTGGCTGCGACAGTTCAATGATGAGCTTGTCTTTCTTCGTCATGCGGCTGGATATGGAAATGATGTCGTCCGGGTTGTAGGGCATCTTTTCCACCACTGCCCGGTAGGTCTTCTGAAACCGGGTACGCAACGCCCACCAGCTTTGAGCTTTGGCATTGGCGAAAAAGTCTTTGTTAAGTCGCCCAGGCTGACCGCCGTCGCCGCGTACCGCTTCTTTGTCAGGATCAAACACGCTGCCGCTGCCCCGGAACGGCGTGACCATGATTTGCCGCAGACGTTGCGGTTTACGCTGCTCGTTGATTACTCGTGCGTCACCACGGGCGCCGGCGCCCAAGCCATCTTCATCAAAGCGGAAACTTTCAAGGTTTTTCGCATCACAGAAGGAGAAGGCTTTTTGCACGGTGCTGAAGATGTCGCTACCCTCGCCAGACCATTCCTCCACGTCTTCCAGTAGGAAACCATGACGGTTTGCGAATGCGTTTTTATCCTTGCCTTCGTCGGCGATGTCCAGAGCGCCCAAACGCTGCCCGGTTGGCTCGATACCCAGGACAATATGCGCGTCTATGGCGGCCTGCACCCATTCGGACGGGATCAACACGCCCTCGGCGGACGCCTGGTAGTTCAGGTCCAATTCCTGGGCCACGATGACCGGGTTATCGATTTTCGCCACCTCTTTGTCATACCACGCCTTGTCTTTGCGCGGGTCGCTGCTCCAGTGGAATGTAAACACCGGCACATTGCCGCTATGGCGCTTCTGGGCGAACGGGTTGTTCATGCCGTTGACGGATGACAGGTCGATACGGCATCGCGTGGTCTGCGACAGGGCCGCATCAACGAGCATCGGGCGCAGCAGGAATGCGTATTCATCGACAAAATACAGCGTGGTACGGTCTCCGCGCCCAATGTTGTCACCAGCCTCGCCTTTGATAACGGCGCCGGTCTCGGGGAACTCGACACGCATATAGGGCGCGTGTTTTTTGTCGCTCCATGTTCCGCGGAACTCCACCGGCAACGTCTCGATAAACTTTCTGGCCTTCCAGAAAAGCGCTTTCGGGTCGCCGGTGCTGTCAACGTACTCTTCCTTGCGCGAACCAAAGCCGATGACCATTTCCCGGTTGAACAGGCACAACGCGCAGGCCAGGCCGATTGACGTCCAGCTCAGGCCCATTTCGCGGCTCTTTTCCGTGATGCCGTTTTCCATCCAGGCCCGGCGCTCCATGATCCACTGTATCCACTCTTCCTGTTTTGGGAACAGCAGAAACGGGACGGTGACCGGCAGACCGTAATCGATATTGCGCGGATCCGTGGTCATGCCCCAATCGATAATGAACTGGGCCGGGTTATCGCGGTAGAACTGGCGCAGCGCCGGCAGCTTTTCGGGGCGCTGGCGGATGCGCTGTAGCCGCTCCATGCGCCATTCATAGACTGGCGTGTAATCTGGATTTTTGAAGTCAAACGGGAACGGAATCGGCATGGTCAACCTAGGAGATAAATGAGTGAAAAAAATGAGTTTTTAACATAATGACCACTACGCGCACCACCGCGACATGACTCATTGAGTGAATGGAATGAGTGGTCTATTTATCGTTGTTTATCATTGGGATTGATTAAAAAGTAAACGCATAAATCGTGCATAAATCGAGGCGTTTTTGCATAGCCGTTTTCCAGGGCGAACGGCTTATTTTTGCAATTTAGCCCATCATGTCTTTGTAGAAGTCCGCCGCCTGCTCGGGCGTCAGATT
>JAATGH010000371.1 GCA_015654745.1 Enterobacterales bacterium | reverse complement strand
CAACGTTTCTGACAAGTGTGAGACGTTGAATTTACGCATCAAACCTGCCGAGCGCGATCTTATTGATCGTGCGGCGAAGGTTAAAGGGAAAAACCGTACTGACTTTGTACTGGAGGCCGCACACGCTGCGGCTGAGCAAGTGCTGATCGAGCAGCGCATCATCATGGCGGACCCTGACGGCTATCAGGAATTTCTTGTCTGTCTGGATCAGGCTCCTGCGCCGAACGCCGCGCTGCGTAAAACCATGCAAACGCCTGCGCCGTGGGAACAGAAAAAGTGATCTTAGCCCCTGGGCCTCTTAATGCCGGACACGTATTACCCTCATTTTGTTGTGGTGTGGATTCCATGGATAACTGGCTAAAACAGCTGGCGATGAAAAATCAGCTTACCGGAGCATCCATGATGTATACGCTGAACGGCAGTTGCAAACTGCATGGTGTTGCACCGGTCGTGCATCTACGTCATGTGCTGGCTACTATCGCGGATCATCCTATCAATAAGATCAAAGATCTCCTGCCGTGGAACCTATCCATCCCTGCTATTCAACTGTCAATACGGCGCTGGGCAGACGCTTACATCTTACATCGTAGGTCGAAAATTTTACTGAGGTTTTTATACTTAGTGGATATGAAATTTTTTAAAATCACATAAGGATAACAATAAATGGAACAAGAGTTATTCGATATTCATAAGAACATGATATATCTAGGTGAGCAATCATTACGGCATGCCAATCAATTAGCTAATTATATTAATATTGGTTTTAGTGCTCATTGGGATATCCTCTCAGTGTTACAGGCAGCACATGCAATGGAGATATTTATAAAAGCAAGGATAGCCCAAGAGCATCCATTGTTGATACTCGATAAATATCCTAAAGAAAGTTCTGATGGATCGCTTTTGAAGCTAAGTGATTTGATGAATAATGCAACAACGATACAATACAAAGAATTGCCAGCTAGGCTTTGGGCATCTACTGGGATGAAAATAGAAAATGTTGAATTCTACAAAAATTTTGGAATGATAAGAAATAAAATACAACATCTGGGTATTCCTGAAGATGTTGACTTCAGTGATATGACTAATAGGTATGTATATGAGGTTATTCATCCATTTATATTTAAATGTTGGGGTATTTTTTCAATAGATTACATTGAAGATGAGCACTACCATGAAGGAATGGTTTCTAACCTAATAGAGAAAGAAGTAAAGGTGGTTATAAGCCCAAGTGCTCTTAATAGCATCTATCTGGAAGAGGGAGCACAAAAAGTAATCACCTCTGGAAGCGATTACTCAAAATGGTTTTGTGATATGCTGGTTAGCAATAATATTGATATTAATGACTTACTAGATTAGATGTCACTCAGCATCGATTAATCTCTGCGCTATGTGCTCATGTGCAGAAGAAGAGATATCGCAGCGGGTAACAACCATTCCCGCCACACCGTCGAGGTCACAAAAACCGCCTGGCACAGTTCAGGCCGTTAAACAAACGGCGGTGATCTTGCTCACCAACATCACTAATATCGCCAGGCATCACCATATTCATTTAGCGTTATAAAGCCAGGCGTTGGCTTTCAAATAAACCCATTTAAATATCAAACACGTTCTACAAGACAAGGTTAACTCAGTTGGACTATAATCATCACGAATAAAAGTTCTAATCGACCTTATGCAAGGTAAGTGCAGAGTTATTTAAAGTATTCACATAGTATCAAGTTAAAAATTTAAAAGGATGTGAGATTAAATAATGAAAATAAAACTATCAGATTGGATACAAGCTGGTTCCGTATTTGTAGCTATGGCGCTTTTTATTGCTAATATGGGATATGAGTCATTTAAAGAATACAAAAAAGAAGATAAGGTTAGGAATATAATAGCCGCCGAGATTGTTTATAATCATAATTACGTAATTCACCCGCAAGTAGTCCGTGGTGTTGGCTTTAATAAAATGCAAGAACTAAGCAATCTTAATGAAACACAAAGCTTAGAACTAATAGTAATAGCGGTAGGTTTGGATAATAATGCATACAATATGTATAATTCGGAATTGCTCGATTTAAACGGAAATGAAACTATTAATATGGTTGATTATTATAGATTTCTTAGAGAGTTCAAAAAACAGGCTGCTGAATATAAAGAAGGCCTTTTAAATAAGAATTCACGTGCAGAGGATAACGACACGAACAGAAAACTGATGATACTTTCTTTTCAACAATTTGCCTTTTATGAAATACCACTTTCCAATAAATATCAAGAATACTTAACAAGTAAAAATAACTTAAATTAATATACGAGGTAAATTCCCGTTTATCCAATATTGGACCACGTCCTGCCTTTTGTCATCGAGACCCTAATCTTGGCCCGCTGCCCCGCCCTTGGCCCGCCTGGTATCGGGCCTAACGACCGCTGTGTTTCAGCATGGCCACCGCCTCGGCGCCAGGCATGGTAAATTGCACCCTATGCCTTGCAGCCACATCCAGCGCAAACACCTTGGTATACACTTCCGTCGATTTCAGGCTTTTGTGGCCCATCAGCCCCTGGAGCACTTTCAACGGCACGCCGGCGTAGAGCATATGCATCGCATACGAATGCCGGAACGTGTGTGGCGTGATCGGCACTGAAAAGAACACGCCGTCGGCCGCCGCCCGTTCAACCGCCTCATTGATCCAGGTGCGTACTGTCCGGTCCGTCACCGACCAGATACGTGCCGGCACCAGGCGGCCGATTTTCTTATCGCGTCGCTCAAGGGGAATTTTCAGCGTCGCAATCATAGTATTAAATTGATTAACAAACAGTGGATCGGACAGCGGCACCAGGCGGTGAGTGTCCTGTTTTTTCAGCGGCGCACCCGGGCCGCGGGCCGCTTTTTCCTGGCGCTGTTTCAGCGTGGCCAGTGACACCCAGGGTTGCGGTCCGGTCAGTATAAAATCCCGTCGAGTCAGTGCCAGCGCTTCATTGATGCGCGCACCGGTATTCCATAACGTGGCGATCAGCGTGTGCTGGTATAGATCGGGGATATAATGCAGCAGCGCGCTGATCTCAGGCGCCAGCAGATAGGCCGGCATATTACCACTGGCCAGCGCCAGTTGGCGCAATGACAGCGCGGCCGGGTAGTCTATAGCGACCGGCAACGGCGCTGGGGAATGGTGCGGAATATACTCAGCGGGCATAGTCACGTTCTTTATAGTCTCCGGTTTAAAGGGTGATCCTGGCAGCATAGCGAGTAAACTTTTCGCAGTCAGTCGGTTTGATAACGCCAATCGCTCATCATCTCTTCATGTAGCATAAGCTGATACGCAATATGCGAATCCATGCAATCCAGTTCCTTACAGGCGGCTTTCATCTTGTCACCGAAGCGGCGCGTGTTAATCCGCTCTATACCCTCCAGACTGGCTTTCCCGTCCAGAGTTCGGTCATATCTGAATGCCGTCGAACTATTATCGATGCTAATGAGTTCTTTAATTACCGCGTCGATTTTTTTATGGTGGCCTTTGGGAAAGGTCGGGTCGACTTCTCTAACCAGCTTCCTGGCGCTGGCCCAGAGTGAGTTCAGATTGTGATTCGCTTTTGGCCTGAAACGCTCTGGGTCATCAATTAGTAAAAGCGACATTTCGATGATTCGCTTGATAGACAGCTAACATGATGGCGGTAAAGGAATACGACGGGATAAACCAGCCCGTCCTGATCACGGCCGTGAGTATCGATATGTTCGATCAATACATCAGCTGCGCGCCGGTAACCATCTGCATATAACCAGCCATGATCGGGCAGAGTACTTAGACAGGCGTTGTTATGCCAGTCGCTATCGCCGGTAAACAAATCGTATTCCTGTTTTTTTTTCATCCATCATGTCTCCGTCGCATATGAAAAAAGTAGAATTAAAGACCGGTATGTTTATTCTAATTTCTCTATCACTGGCAGACTCATGGGCGGCCCCTCGTAAAACTTCGCTTTACGAGCGCGTAGCGCCAATATTTTCCGCTTCTCGCGCCAGGCCCGCCATAATTCCGCCTGGGCTGACCAGTCTTTGTTATGGAGCCGCGTGGCCGGCATGTTGCATACTGCCCGCAGCCGGCGCGACAGCATGACTGCCCGTAGCCCCAATTTGACGTATTGATATTGTCGTTCAAAAAAACCATCTTCAAGATCAGGAGGCCAGGCATTATCAAAAGCATCACTAATATGCCGATCGGCTTCGCCCTGCATCACCGGTAATTCCCGCAGTTGGTACATAAT
>JAATGH010000474.1 GCA_015654745.1 Enterobacterales bacterium | reverse complement strand
GAAACTTGCGCACGATCGGATTTAGCAAAATGATATCCTTTTTCAGGGTGAGCATAATATGACAAACTCACCGATGACATACCCATCTTCTCATTGCATCCTCGCGACTAATGACAATCCTTATCCCCTGGATAAAGTCTCTCATTAGCCGCGCGAATCTCAGCAATTGAAGAATCTACTTAAGCAACACCACGTCGAATGGCGGTTGCTTCCTAGAAGAAAGGGGCCACATACGGCCCCTTTCTTCCAAACTGTCCTTACCCGTCATATTTCAAGCTGCAGGGGCGTTGGCTTCGTTCACTCACCCGAATCACTTGCCAACGTAAGCTCATCGGGATTCGTTTACTTGCCGCCTGCCCGCAACTCGAAATCCTTAGGGTAATCCCGTCATATTTCAAACCGCAGGGGCGTTGGCTTCGTTCACTCACCCGAATCACTTACCAACGTAAGCTCATCGGGATTCGTTTACTTGCCGCCTGCCCGCAACTCGAAATCCTTAGGGTAATTCCGTCATATTTCAAACCGCAGGGGCACGGGTTAAGTGCAAATATCCAAGTCACTGACGTGAGCCAGCGCATCGGGAATCACTCACCTGCCGCCTGCCCGCGGCTCAAAACAGCGTGGGCATCGCTTAGCGACGCAGACCCAGACGCTCGATAAGGCTGGTATAACGTCCGATGTTTTCACCTTTTTTGCTTTTCAGGTAGTCAAGCAACTTGCGGCGCTGTGAAACCATGCGCAGCAGTCCACGGCGACTATGATGATCTTTCTTATGTACCGCAAAATGACCCTGTAAATGGTTAATTTGCGCGGTTAAAAGAGCAACCTGAACTTCGACGGATCCGCTGTCGTGGGCGTCACGGCCGAAATCAGCAACGATTTTTGCTTTATCTTCTGCATTTAGAGACATTATAACACTCCAGATTTATTGTGAAATACACGGGCGCCGATCTCTAATTCAGCAACCCCATTCATAAGCCGCGCTATTCTACTCTTAGCGCCCGGCGATCGCAAGGCGCCAGCGTCAATCAGGCGCGCGGCTCAGCCACCAGTCGGCGCGGGGCGACATGGCCGTTTTCCGTGACTTCCCCTACACCGAAAAAGTACCGCTGCGGGCCTTCGGTAAGTCTGACCAAACCGGGCGTCGACACGTCATCCACCGTCACCGGCTGGCCCATTCTGACATGCCCGGCCACGTCCGCCGGCAGATTGACCTCAGGCAAGTTGGCCACCGCGCTGTCCATCGGCAGCAACAGTTGGTCGAGAACCGCCAAGGTCTCGGGCGCCGTAGGCTGGTCGGCGGTAAGCGCGTGCAGATGTTCCAGCGTAACCATACGCGCCGTGGGATAATCCGCGACATTAAGGCGGCGCAGCGCGCTGACATGCGCGCCGCAGCCGAGCATCTCGCCCAGATCGTCGATAATGGTGCGAATGTAGGTGCCCTTGGAACAATGAATTTCAAGTTCCACATGCGCCTGATCCCAACCCACCAGCTCCAGCGCATAAACGGTGATTAACCGGCAAGGTCGCGGGACATCAATCCCTTGTCGCGCGTATTCATACAACGGCCGGCCCTGGTATTTCAACGCCGAATACATGGACGGTACCTGTTCGGTCTCCCCCCGAAAACGGTCCAGCGCCGCGTCAAGCCGCGCTTGATCCAGGCTTACCGCACGTTCGCTGATAATCGAACCTTCGGCATCGGAAGTATCGGTGCGCTGGCCTAACCGGGCAACCACCCGGTAGCGTTTGTCCGCGTCCAACAAGTGCTGTGAGAATTTAGTGGCCTCGCCCAGACAGATGGGCAGCATCCCGGTTGCCAGCGGATCCAGCGCACCGGTATGCCCGGCTTTATTCGCATGAAATAACCGTTTAACTTTTTGCAGTACATCGTTTGATGATAGGCCCAGCGGTTTATCCAGCAGGACGATCCCGTCGATATCACGGCCGCGACGACTTGGGCGGCCCATCAGTCTTCCTTGCCCCCATCGGGCTTGGATTCGGATTCGGGTTCAGGTTCGCCACGCCGCGCGCGGTCGTGCTGCACCACCTGGCTGACCAGGTTTGACATACGCATCCCTTCCACCAGCGAATTATCGTAGGAGAAAGTCAGTTCCGGCACGACGCGTAAGCGCATCGCCTTCCCCAGCAGGCTGCGGATAAACCCTGACGCGTCTTGCAAGGCGGTGATGCCGGTTTTGATTTGCTGCGGTTCATTATCATTGAGGAAAGTTACAAAAACTTTGGCGTAAGCCAGATCGCGCGATACTTCCACTGCGGAGACAGTGGCCATGCCGACACGGGGATCTTTGATTTCACGTTGCAGGATGATGGCAATTTCTTTTTGCATTTCCTGGGAGACGCGCTGGGTTCGGCTATATTCTTTTGCCATGATTTTTTCTCCAGACAAAACAGGGGGCATCAGCCCCCTTTCAGATGTGCGTACTGACGACACGCGTTAAGCGATAGTGCGCTGGATCTCGATAGTTTCGAATACTTCGATCACATCACCCGGACGGACGTCGTTGTAGTTCTTAACGCCGATACCGCACTCCATACCATTGCGCACTTCGGCAACGTCGTCTTTAAAGCGACGCAGGGATTCCAGTTCGCCTTCGTAGATCACCACATTGTCGCGCAACACGCGGATCTTGTTACTACGTTTGACCAGACCTTCCGTCACCATACAGCCGGCGATAGCGCCGAATTTAGGTGATTTGAATACGTCGCGGACTTCGGCCAGGCCGATGATTTCCTGACGATACTCAGGGGCCAGCATCCCGCTCATGGCCTGTTTGACTTCATCAATCAGGTCATAAATCACGGAGTAATAACGCAAATCAAGGCTTTCCGATTCCACCACCCGACGGGCGGACGCATCGGCGCGGACATTAAATCCGAGGATGATGGCATTGGATGCCGCAGCCAGGGTTGCATCGGTTTCAGTGATGCCGCCCACGCCGGACCCGACAATCTTGACCTTGACCTCAGCGGTGGACAACGCTTCAAGCGCATCGCAAATTGCTTCCGTAGAGCCCTGCACATCGGCCTTAAGCACGATGTTCAGTTCGGAGACTTCCCCTTCGGTCATATTGGCGAACATATTTTCCAGCTTGGACTTCTGCTGGCGCGCCAGTTTGACTTCGCGGAACTTGCCCTGACGGTATAAAGCCACTTCGCGCGCTTTCTTCTCGTCGCGCACTACGGTCGCTTCGTCACCCGCGGCAGGAACGCCGGACAGGCCCAGAATCTCGACCGGAATGGATGGACCGGCAGATGAGACTTCACGCCCCAGTTCGTCGCGCATGGCCCGCACGCGGCCATATTCAAAGCCGCACAGGACGATGTCGCCCTTGTTCAGAGTACCTTCACGCACCAGTACGGTCGCAACCGGACCACGTCCCTTATCCAGGAAGGATTCGATCACCGCGCCGCTGGCCATGCCGTTACGAATGGCCTTCAGTTCCAGCACCTCAGCCTGCAGCAGGATGGCGTCAAGCAGCTCATCAATACCCACGCCGGACTTGGCCGACACGTTGACGAACTGGCTTTCACCGCCCCATTCTTCCGGAATCACGCCATACTGGGTCAATTCATTCTTGACCCGATCGGGATCCGCCTCGGGCTTATCGATTTTGTTCACCGCGACCACTACCGGTACCTTGGCGGCTTTGGCATGCTGGATAGCCTCGATGGTTTGCGGCATCACGCCGTCATCGGCGGCCACCACCAGCACGACGATATCCGTCGCCTGGGCACCACGGGCACGCATGGCGGTAAACGCCGCATGTCCAGGGGTATCCAGGAAGGTTATCATGCCGTTCTCGGTTTCCACATGGTAGGCGCCGATATGCTGGGTAATGCCGCCGGCTTCGCCAGCCGCCACCTTGGTGGAGCGGATATAGTCGAGCAACGAGGTCTTGCCGTGATCGACGTGACCCATAATGGTCACTACCGGCGCGCGAGGTTCCGCCGCCGCATCGATATCGCGGTCGCTCATCACCAGTTCTTCCAGCTCATTTTCGCGGCGCAGGATCACTTTATGACCCATCTCTTCCGCTACCAGCTGTGCCGTTTCCTGGTCAATAACCTGGTTGATGGTGGCCATGGCGCCAAGTTTCATCATGGCTTTGATGACCTGGGAACCCTTAACCGCCATTTTATTGGCCAGTTCCGCAACCGTGACGGTTTCACCAATCACCACATCGCGGTTAACAATCTGGGCAGGCTTATTAAAGCTCTGCTGCAAGGTGCTGGGTTTACGCTTGCCTTTACCACCGCGGGTAACGGCGCGAGCCTCTTCCCGGTCGGCTTTGGATTCGGATAAACGGCTGGTTTTTTTCTGTTTGGTGGCCTTACCGCCACGGGTGCGGGCACGACGTTCGCCCTCAACCTTGCGGTCATTCTCATCTTCCGCTTCGCGGGCATGATGAGACGTGGTGACATGATAGTCACTGGCATCCTCTTCTGTGGGTTCTGGCGTGGCAACCCAGGTGCCACCGTTCTCTTCCGCCATCCGCTTGGCTTCTTCGACAGCGAGGCGAGCACTCTCTTCGACCTTGCGACGCGTTTCCTCTTCCGCTTTGCGTCTAAGCTCGGCAGCCTCGGCTTCACGGCGAGCTTTTTCGGCCGCCTGTGGTGACTTGGTCATATGATTGGTCTGCTGGTTGGTCAATTTTTCACTTTCCGCTGCCACGCGCTTCGCTTGTTCAGCGGCCTCACGTTTGGCTTTATCGTCGGCCGCACG
>JAATGH010000081.1 GCA_015654745.1 Enterobacterales bacterium | reverse complement strand
GTCGTCGGGAGTCCTGAAAACGTGATTGATCAATCCGCCTTTATCCATCCCAGTGCCATCGTCGAACCGGGCGCTATCATCCATGCCGGCGTGCATGTAGGCCCATTTTGCTTTATTGGCCCTCAGGTGGAAATCGGTGCCGGTACGGTACTGAAATCCCATGTTGTGATTAATGGTATCACCCGAATCGGGGAAGAGAATCAAATCTATCAGTTCGCCACCATCGGCGAAGTGAATCAGGACTTGAAGTATGCCGGTGAACCTACCCGGGTAGAAATCGGCCATCGCAACCGTATTCGCGAAAGTGTGACGATTCATCGCGGTACCGCCCAGGGCGGGGAAGTCACCCGCATCGGCAATGACAACCTGCTGATGGTGAATACCCATATCGCCCATGACTGCGTGATCGGCGATCGCTGCATTTTTGCCAACAACGCCACGCTAGGCGGACACGTCACCGTGGGTGACTACGCCATTATCGGCGGCCTGACCGCGGTGCATCAGTTCTGCTCCATCGGCGCTCATGTCATGGTCGGCGGCTGTTCCGGCGTGGCCCAGGATGTGCCGCCATACGTGATAGCACAGGGAAATCACGCCACGCCTTTTGGCATCAATATCGAAGGCCTCAAACGCCGGGGATTCGATAAGGAAGCGCTACACGCCATCCGCGCCGCCTACAAGCTGATTTATCGCAGTGGCAAAACGCTGGACGAGATTAAGCCTGAACTGGATATTATGGCTGCGCAGCATGCGGTGGTAAAAGCTTTTACCGATTTTCTGGCCCAATCGCAACGGGGCATTATCCGCTGACCATGGCGGGTTCATCCGTAGTTATCGGGCTGGTGGCCGGCGAGACCTCTGGGGATATCCTCGGCGCCGGGCTCATTCGCGCGCTGCGGCATCACCTGCCGCAGGCCCGTTTTGTTGGCGTCGCCGGACCGCGGATGCTGGCGGAAGGCTGTGAGGCCTGGTATGAAATGGAAGAGTTGGCGGTCATGGGCATCGTCGAGGTGCTAGGCCGTCTGCCGCGGTTGTTGAGTATCCGTCGCGATCTTACACGCCGCTTCGCTGAACTGCGTCCCGATGTGTTTGTCGGTATCGATGCGCCGGATTTTAATATTACCCTCGAAGGGCGCCTAAAGCGGCGCGGTATCCGCACCATTCATTATGTCAGCCCGTCCGTTTGGGCCTGGCGTCAAAAACGGGTGTATAAAATCGGCCGCGCCACGGACAATGTCCTGGCATTCCTACCCTTTGAAAAAGCGTTTTACGACCGTTTTAACGTACCCTGCCAGTTTATCGGCCATACCCTGGCTGATACCATGCCGCTGGAGCCGGATAAATTGGCCGCGCGTGAGCATCTGGGTATCGCCGCCGACGCCCGTTGCCTGGCGCTGCTGCCGGGCAGCCGAGGCTCGGAGGTGGAAATATTGAGCGGCGATTTTTTACATACCGCCATATTGCTGAGCCAGCGGTTCCCAGGGCTGGAAATTCTGGTGCCGCTGGTTAACCAGCGCCGGCGGGATCAGTTTGAAAAAATCAAAGCAGAGGTGGCCCCTGAACTGCGGGTACATCTGCTGGACGGACAGGCGCGTGAAGCGATGATTGCCAGCGACGCGGCGCTGCTGGCCTCGGGTACCGCCGCGTTGGAGTGTATGCTGGCCAAGTGTCCGATGGTGGTCGGCTATCGAATGAAACCCTTCACCTTTTGGTTGGCGCGGCGCCTGGTAAAAACGCCCTACGTTTCATTGCCCAACCTGCTGGCTGGGCGTGAACTGGTTAAAGAGCTGCTGCAGGAAGACTGCGTCCCCGACCAGTTGGCGGCGGCGCTGGTTCCTTTGTTGAACAATGATTTTCACAGTGCGACATTAAAAGACGCCTTTCGTGACCTGCATCTACAAATTCGCTGTAATGCCGATGAGCAGGCCGCCCAGGCCGTATTGAATTTGATCGCTCAACGGATCTAGTGGTTTAATCATGATGGAAATGTTTATTTACCCGGTGGCGACCTGTATTGCCGGGGTGGACGAAGTTGGCCGGGGCCCCCTGGTTGGCGCGGTGGTTACCGCGGCGGTGATCCTGGACCCCGCGCGGCCGATTCGCGGTTTGGCGGATTCAAAAAAATTGAGCGCCAAACGCCGGGCGGCACTCTACGATGAGATTGTCGACAAGGCGCTGGCCTGGAGCCTGGGCAGGGCGGAGGCCGTGGAAATCGATCGCCTCAACATTTTCCATGCGACCCTGCTGGCAATGCAACGGGCGGTGCTGGGGTTGGGTCTTACGCCCGATTATGTGTTGATTGATGGCAACCGCTGCCCGCTGCTGCCCATGCCTTCGCTGGCGGTGGTCAAGGGCGATAGCCTGGTGGCCGAGATCAGCGCGGCCTCCATCGTCGCCAAGGTTTCACGGGATCGTGAAATGGATGCGCTGGATCTGGAATATCCCGAATACGGCTTCGCCCAGCATAAAGGGTACCCGACCGCGTTACATCTGGAAAAGCTGGCGCTGCTGGGCGCCACCGTTCATCACCGCCGCAGCTTCGCACCGGTAAAGCGGGTATTGGGTCTGTTATAACGGCCCGATGTATCCGCTATTTTCTGGAATCCGCTACGATAATCAACTTTTGGTATCATGATAATGGCCGAACCACGTTTTATCCATCTGCGCGTGC
>JAATGH010000018.1 GCA_015654745.1 Enterobacterales bacterium | reverse complement strand
GGTCAGTGGAGGCGCATTATAGGGACTTTCTGAAATGAGACAAGCGCTAATTTGCAAAAATTGTCTGACTGCTCATTATTAAGTCAAATTTACGCAATTGCTGGCAACGCCAGAGTCCACATTGATACCCCGTTAACCGCGCCGGGGCCAGGCCACACCTGACTTGCCGGCATGTATTATGCAAAATCGAAGGACAAAAAAAAACCCGCCATGAACGGCGGGTTAGGTGCAGGCATTCTCGGATAAGCCTATTGAATCGCCACGATGTGGCCATCCTGCACTTCCATCCGGATCGGTATTCCGGGGACGAGCTTGCCTGACAACATCTGCTGGGAGAGTGGATTTTCGATCTCCTGCTGGATGGCGCGCTTCAATGGCCGGGCACCATAGACCGGATCGAATCCGACCTCGCTCAGCAATTCCAGCGCCTGGGGGCTGAGCGTCATGCTGTATCCACGATCCTCAAGCCGTTTGTAAAGCCGCTGCAGCTGAATCTGCGCGATGCGGGCAATATGTTCGCGCCCCAACGGATGGAAGACCACCACCTCGTCAACACGGTTGATAAATTCCGGACGGAAATGATGGCTGACCACACCCAGCACCATATCCTTCATCTCCTGGTAGTTCATCTGGCCAAAACGTTCCTGGATAACATCCGAGCCCAGGTTGGACGTCATAATGACCACCGTATTGCGGAAATCGACCGTTCTGCCCTGACCGTCGGTCAGGCGGCCATCATCAAGCACTTGCAGCAAGATGTTGAATACGTCGGGGTGCGCCTTTTCGATTTCATCCAGCAGAATCACCGAGTAAGGACGCCGGCGAACCGCTTCGGTCAGATACCCACCCTCTTCATAACCGACATATCCGGGAGGTGCGCCCACCAAACGTGACACCGAATGCTTCTCCATAAACTCCGACATATCAATGCGGACCATGGCGTCATCGCTGCTGAATAAAAACGATGCCAGCGCTTTGCATAATTCGGTTTTACCGACCCCGGTAGGGCCGAGGAACATAAATGAACCGATGGGCCTATTAGGATCCGCCAAGCCGGCGCGGCTACGCCTGATGGCGTTGGAGACCGCTTCAACCGCCTCGTTTTGGCCGATGACCCGGTTATGCAGCTCCTGCTCCATACGCACCAGCTTATCCCGTTCACTTTCCAGCATACGCGAGACCGGAATACCGGTCCAACGTGCCAGGACCTCCGCTATTTCGGTATCGGTCACCCGATTGCGCAGTAGACGCACGGTCTTACCTTCCGCCTGGGATGCGGCGGCCAGCTGTTTTTCCAGCTCTGGAATCTTGCCGTATTGCAGCTCGGACATACGCGCCAAATCGCCAACCCGTCGCGCCTGCTCAATGGACAGTTTCGCCTGCTCCAGCTCAGCCTTCAGGTTTTGCGTGCCGGAAAGCGAGGCCTTTTCAGCTTTCCACTCCTCTTCCAGCTCGGAATAGTCCCGTTCCTTTTGCGACAGTTAGGTATTCAGCATTTCCAAACGTTTGATACTGGCTTCATCAGACTCTTTCTTTAGCGCCTGCTGTTCAAGCTTGAGCTGTATGATCCGGCGCTCCAATCGATCCAGCGCTTCCGGCTTCGAGTCCATTTGGATGCGGATGCTGGACGCAGCCTCATCAATCAGATCGATAGCCTTGTACGGCAGTTGCCGATCCGAAATATATCGGTGGGACAGCGTGGCGGCGGCGACGATAGCCGGGTCGGTTATCTGCACATGGTGATGCAGTTCATAACGCTCCTTGAGGCCGCGGAGGATGGCGATGGTATCCTCCACGCTCGGCTCGGCCACAAACACCTTCTGGAAACGGCGCTCCAGTGCGGCGTCTTTTTCAATATATTGCCGGTACTCATTTAGGGTGGTGGCGCCCACGCAATGCAGCTCACCGCGCGCCAGGGCGGGTTTGAGCATATTGCCGGCGTCCATGGCTCCATCGGCCTTCCCTGCGCCGACCATGGTATGCAGCTCGTCAATAAACAGGATGATGTGCCCTTCCTGCTTGGACAAGTCGCTCAACACGCCCTTTAGCCGCTCTTCGAACTCCCCGCGGTACTTGGCTCCGGCCACCAGCGATCCCATATCCAATGACAAAACCCGGCTATTTTTCATACCTTCCGGAACTTCACCATTGATAATGCGCTGCGCCAAACCTTCCACGATGGCGGTCTTACCTACGCCAGGCTCACCTATCAGCACCGGGTTATTCTTGGTACGGCGCTGAAGGACCTGGATGGTGCGACGGATCTCCTCATCACGGCCGATAACCGGATCCAGTTTGCCCTGTTCCGCCCGTTCGGTAAGATCGATTGTGTATTTTTTCAAAGCCTGCCGTTGATCTTCGGCACCTTGTTCGTTCACGTTGTCCCCGCCTCGCATTTTGTCAATGGCCTGGGTGATTTTTTCAGGCGTGGCGCCGGCTGATTTCAGGATATCGGCCAGGGTGCCATGCGAGTCCAACGCCGCCACCACAAACAGCTCGGATGAAATAAAACTGTCCGCGCGTTTTTGCGCCAGCTTATCGCAAAGGTTTAACACTCTGATGAAATCGGCCGAGGGCTGTACATCGCCGCCGGTCCCCTCAACCTGTGGCAGACGTTCAATGGCCTGTTCGATAAGCGTGCGCAACGGCGCGGGGTTGATACCGGCGGATTGCAACAGGGGGCGAACGGTGCCGCCTTCTTGGTTAAGCAAGGCCAGCATGACGTGTAATGGTTCGATAAACTGGTTGTCGCGCCCGAGTGCAAGGGACTGGGCATCGGCGAGGGCAAGCTGGAATTTATTGGTAAGACGATCCAAGCGCATAACTCCTCCGATATTGGTCAAAATTGCTACTGGAGATTAAATATGGTCGTTTATTTAAAATTCAAGGATATTTCGCCAATAAAGCCAGAAGAAACCTGTTATCCACCAGGACCGTCTTGGTGAAAGAGATTATCTCAGCCAGACCAAACTTGCCATACGTCCGGTGACGCCATCGCGGCGATAGGAGAAAAATGATGCTGACTCCGTCAGGGTGCAATGCCCTGCGCCATAGATTAGCGTGACGCCGGCGGCCTGCAGCCGCAGCCGGGCCAGTTGGTAAATATCCGCGAAAAATTTATCCCCATGGGACGAAAACGCCCTTGCGGCCTGGGGATCGTGGGCCACAAACGCGGCTTTGACTTCCGGTCCCACTTCAAACGCCAGCGGACCGATGGCCGGCCCCAGCCAGGCGTAGACATCACCGGGAGGGGAAGTAAAGCACGCCAGGGTATTTTCGAGGATACCCGCGCATAACCCACGCCAGCCCGCGTGGGCCGCGGCCACTTGCTTACCCGCCCGGTCGCAGAACAATACCGGCAGACAGTCGGCGGTCATCACGGCGCAAACCAGTCCGGCACACCGGGTATAAGCGCCATCCGCCCGGCGCGGCGCATCGGCTGCGTTATCCAATGTCACCACGTCAGTACCATGGACCTGCTGCAGCCAGTGTGGCGCGGCGGGCAGCTCAGCCAGGGTAACGAGGCGCTGCCGGTTCTCAAGCACCGAGCCGGGAGCGTCGCCCACATGATCGCCGAGGTTCAGCGAAGCATAGGGCGGCCGGCTGACGCCGCCACTTCGGGTGGTGGCACAGGCCCGCACATTGGCCGGTGCCGGCCAGTCTGGCACTATGAGCCGGCCCACCATCACTCCATTTGGTCTTTAAACATTTCAGTATCGGCCTTCATCGCCGCGATTAAATCCACCATATCCTGAGGCAGCGGCGCGTGCCACTCCATCTCGATAGACGTGATCGGATGATATAACCGTAGCATGGTGGCATGCAGGGCCTGGCGATCGAATGCCCGCAGCAGCGCGACAAACGAATCCGCGGCACCCTTGGGCGGACGAGGACGGCCGCCGTAGAGCGGGTCGCCCACCAGCGGGTGGTTGATATGCGACATATGAACACGAATCTGATGGGTCCGGCCGGTCTCCAGGCGCAGCCGCAACCGGGTATGGGCACGGAAATGCTCCATAATCCGGTAGTGGGTCACCGCGGGTTTGCCCATCGGGTGCACCGCCATATGGGTTCGTTTGCTTGGATGACGCGCTATCGGTTGCTCAACCGTCCCGCCGGCGGTCATATTGCCGATGGCCACCGCTTCATATTCCCGGGTGATTTCCCGAGCCTGTAGCGACTCGACCAGGCGTGTTTGCGCAGGTACGGTCTTGGCGACCACCATCAGGCCGGTAGTATCTTTATCCAGGCGGTGAACGATCCCGGCCCGGGGCACTTCGGCAATGGCCGGATAATAATGCAGCAGAGCGTTCAGGATGGTGCCGTCGGCATTGCCCGCGCCAGGAT
>JAATGH010000321.1 GCA_015654745.1 Enterobacterales bacterium | reverse complement strand
GGCATTGGCCGGGCGATTGCGTTGGCGCTGGCCGGCCAGGATGCGGTGATTGCCGTGCATTATCATCGTGAACGGCAGGCGGCGGAGCGGGTAGCCGATGAGGTGGCGCTTGCGGGCGGCACCGCGTTTATCCTGCAGGCCGCGCTTGATGAGAACGACGGCGCGGCAACGCTTATCTCGCAACTGGGTGAACAATTGACGCGGCGCTTTGGTTCATCCGGTTTCGATATACTGGTGAATAACGCGGGGCAAGGCGGCCGGGCCACCATTCACGACCTTACCCCCGAGCGGCTGGCCACCTTGCTGCAGGTCAACTTCATCTCGCCGTTTTTTATTATCCAGCAAGCGATTCCGTTGCTGCGCGACGGTGGACGAATCATTAATATTTCGTCGATGGGCACGCGGGCGGCCTTTGCGGATATGGCGGGTTATGCTCCCGCCAAGGCGGCGCTTGAAACGCTAAGCGTCCTATTGGCGGCGGAACTGGGGGAGCGGGGCATCACGGTGAACGCGGTATTGCCGGGCGCCACCGCTACGGATATGAACCCGCGCGCCCGCGATCCGCGCACCGCCAGGTTGATTAGCCAAAACGTGGCGCTAAGACGCGTCGGGCAGCCTGAGGATATCGCGCAGGTGGTCGCTTTCCTGGCCAGCGACGCCGGCCGCTGGATCACCGGCCAGCGTATTGACGCCAGCGGGGGGCAGCGACTCTAACCGCGTATTCCGTGGCTTGTCGCGCCCTGCGGCGGCGGGCGGAATGTTGCCTGCCGTACCGATCGTCCCGAACCGGGGCGATCGAATGGCTATTGCTCGCGGGTAAGTTTGCGCAGGGTTTCCTGTGCCAATCGGCTGAAGTAACGCGCCGCCGGGGTGATTAACGCCTCAGAGGGATCGAATTGCGGATGGTGCAGGCCAAACGCGCTGGCCGAGCCAATATTGACAAAGGCGCCGGGCAGGTGGTGCAGATAAAACGCGAAATCCTCGCCGCCCATCTGCGGTGGCTGATCGTGCACGCGATATCCTTCCTTGGCGGCGATCTCCTTAGTGAAATCCGCCCATTCAGCGCTGTTGACCAACACCGGCGGACCCGCGTGCCAGCGCAGTTCGGCCTGGGCGCCGAAGCCGGCGGCGATATGTTCGATCAGGCGACCGATTTTTTCCGGCACCTGCGCGCGGATGTCGGTATTGTGGGTGCGCACCGTCCCCTCCAGTTCCACCTGCTGGGGCAGCACGTTCCAGGTATTACCGCCGGTAATTCGGGTGACGCTCAATACTACCGATTCCAGCGCGCTAAAAGCCCGGCTGGGCAATGTTTGCAGCGCCGTGATGATATGGGCGGCCACCACAATACTGTCCACCCCTTGTTCCGGCCGGGCGGCATGGGCGCCTTTACCGTTGATCAGGATCTCGAACCGATCAACATTGGCATGCAAGGGACCCGAGCGGGTACCGAATTCCCCCACGGGGAGGTCGGGGGCGTTGTGGCCGCCAAAAATCACGCTGACGCCCTCCAGCGCCCCGGCGTCGATTAACTGCCGCGCACCGTTAAACGTCTCCTCTGCGGGTTGGAATAATATTCTGACGTTACCGGCCAGCGTACTCTCCCGCTGTTTTAGCGCTAGCGCCGCGCCCAGCATAATCGAAGTGTGGATATCATGCCCGCAGGCGTGCATGACGCCGTCGTTGCGCGAGCTGAACGGCTGGTCCGACTGCTCTTGAATCGGCAGCGCGTCGATATCGGCGCGCAGGGCGATGGTCGGGCCGGCTCCGGTGCCAATTTCGGCGACCACGCCGGTTTTCAGCCCCAGCGGCAGAATACGGATATGGGCATCGCCAAGCCATTGCGCGATTTTTTGCGTGGTCTGGAACTCCTGATTGGATAATTCCGGATATTGATGTAATTCCCTGCGCCACAAAACCAGTTTATCCGTTAAATCGTCAAGTGTTTTCATCCGATGTTCTCGATCGGGCGGGATACCGCCGAATGCTTTTGTCAGACAAAAAAGCTAACAATCCGTTAACGCGAGGTCAAAGATTAAATATTGATGAGTTAACCCGAAAATCGGGATAGGAAATACTACCGTTCTGGTTGTTCGCGTACCGGCGACGGATATGGGTAAACGTGCGCTTTTTGCGTGGTATGCGATTAACCTCCCGGACCGCCGTGGCAAAAACGCTATGCTGATAAGGACCATCGGCAAAAGGACGGAACACAGCATGAAAATAATCGCCTTGGGAGAGCTGCTTTGGGATTGCCTTCCCGGCGGCCGTGAAATCGGCGGTGCCGCCGGAAATTTTGTCTATCACGCGCTGCAGATCGGTGCGGATGCGCGCTTAATCTCCGCCGTTGGGTGCGACAGGTCGGGAGATGCGTTGGTGCGGGAACTGGATGCGCGCGGCGTGGCGCACTATATTCAGCGCAGCGCCCGCTACCCTACGGGTACCGTGGAGGTCACGCTTAATGCGCGGGGTATCCCGCAATACGATATTATGGGTCCGGTGGCCTGGGACGATTTGCAGTCCGATGTCACCTTGGTCAGCCAACTGCGGCAGGCCGATGTGCTCTATTTTGGCAGCTTGGTACAACGATATGGCCCCAATCAGCGGCTGCTGGCACAATTGATGAGCCTGCTGGCGCCCCGCACGAAAATCCTGGTGGATATCAATTTGCGCGCCGGGCACTATCAGCCGGCCACCGTGCACTTTTGCCTGCGCCGCGCCCATATTCTGAAGCTTAATGATGAGGAGCTGCCGCTGATAGCCGCCATGTTTGGCCTGCCGCGCGACCCGATTGCCTTTTATCAGCAGTTGCGCCGGCAAGGGCGCCTGGAAATGTTGATCTATACCTGTGGCGAACGCGGGAGCCTGCTGCTGCGCGGCGACGAGCGCCACCGGCACCCCGGCGTCAAGGTGAAACCGGTGGATACGGTGGGCGCCGGCGATGCCTTTACCGCCATTGCCAGCGTAATGGCCCTGCGCGGCGAATCCTTGGCGAGCATCAACCAGGCGGCCAACCAGGCGGCGGCTTATGTCTGTACGCGGCCGGGCGCCATGCCGCCGATGAGCGGCACCTATGGCCGCGGCCGGACATTACGCCAGGCGTGATTTACCCGCTGGCTATCCTTGCCAAGGGCGGGGAGGGCGCTGGTTGCTAATCCTGCGCCCGGGCCGTTTTTTTCCCGCGCAGTAGCCAACCCAATGCCAAAAAAACAAACCACAGCGGCGTCACCAGCAGCGCCTGGCGGGTATCCGGCTGCAGGGTCAGCAGCACCAGGACAAAGGCGAAAAACGCCAGGCATGCCCAGCACATGGGTTTACCCAACGGCATTTTGAAGGCCGATTGGCGATGGCGCTGCGGATGTTGCTTGCGGTACGCCAGGTAGGAACACAGAATAATGGTCCATACAAACATAAACAGGATGGCGGAGACGGTAGTGACCAGCGTAAACACCGTCATGACGTTGGGAATCAGGTAGATCAGCGCCACGCCCACCAGCAGGCAGAAGCAGGAAAAGAGCAGTCCGTTGATCGGTACGGCACGGCTCGACAACTGCGCGAAGCGGCGATGCGCCACCCCCTGTTCCGCCAGGCCGAACAGCATGCGGCTGGTAGAAAAAATACCGCTATTGGCCGAGGAGGCCGCCGAGGTGAGCACGACAAAATTCACTACGCTGGCGGCGGCGGGTAGGCCAGTGAGCATAAACATTTCTACAAACGGACTGCGGTCCGCCATGACGCTGCTCCAGGGCGTCACCGTCATAATGGCCATCAGCGCGAGCACATAAAACATAATGACGCGAATGGGTATGGCATTAATGGCGCGCGGCAGAACCTGATGAGGGTTATGGGTTTCCGCGGCGGCGGTACCCACCAGCTCGATCCCCACAAAAGCGAATACCGCGATTTGAAAACCGGCGAAAAAACCGCTTAACCCCTTCGGGAACAGGCCGCCGTATTGCCAAATATTCGCAATTGAAGCCGTTGTGCCGGAGGGCGAGGGAAAATGCAGGGCCGCCAGAACGATGCCCGAACCGATCAGCGCGATTATTGCGACAATTTTTACGATCGCGAACCAAAACTCCATTTCGCCAAACAGTTTAACCGTGGCGATATTCAGGGAAACAAACACCACTACGCAGAGCAGGGCGCTCATCCAGATGGAAAAGTTGGGCAACCATAGCTGGAAATAGGCGCTGATGGCCACCACATCGGCAATGCCGGTGACCACCCAGCAAAACCAATAGGTCCAGCCGGTAAAAAACCCCGCCCACGGCCCCAGCAGGTCAGCGGCAAAATCACTGAACGATTTATACTCCAGGTTGGAAAGCAGCAGTTCACCCATCGCGCGCATCACAAAAAACAGCATAAAGCCGATGATCATATAGACGAAAATGATCGAGGGGCCCGCCAAACTGATGGTTTTGCCCGATCCCATAAACAGGCCGGTACCGATGGCGCCGCCAATGGCAATCAGCTGGATATGACGGTTATGCAGGCTGCGCCGCAGCTTTACCGGGTTCTCTGTAATGACTGCCGTTTCTTTTACGTGATCAACCATGTGGAACTGTTCCTGTCAGTGATGTGATGTCGGCTCTACTGGCCGATATTTATGCAAACCGCGCCGTCGTGGCCGGCATACGATAGGTAATATGACGATTGAAGGGAAATGGTTTTTTTATCCTTTTCGGCGCGATACCCGACGGCAACAATGTGAGCAACATTTTATTTTTCAATATTCCCTCTCTCTGGTTGATACATCCGCGTTATTCCTTGATGGACGTCATAACATCCGGACGGGCTTTTAGGCACAGTGCTGGCCAACGTTACCGGGAGCTTCCCGAACGACATCGACTAATAAAAAAGCGACGCCCGTGCGTTCGCCGATATGAGAGGAATTATGCTTGATTTGATGATTGGCGTGATTGTCGCCATTGTGGTGGGCCGTTACATTATCAAGGGGTATTCGGCCACCGGCGTGCTGCTGGTGGGCGGGTTGTTCCTACTGGTTCTCAGCGCGCTGATGGGCAAGAGCGTTTTGCCGGCCAGCGCCGCCGCTACCGGCTGGCGGGCCACGGATATTGTTGAGTATGTCAAAATCCTGCTGATGAGTCGCGGCGGCGATCTTGGCATGATGATCATGATGCTCTGCGGTTTTGCCGCGTATATGACCCATATCGGCGCCAATGACGTGGTGGTGAAACTGGCCTCGCGTCCGTTGCAGATGATCAACTCGCCCTATTTACTGATGGTGGCCGCCTACCTGGTGGCATGCGTCATGTCGCTGGCGGTATCCTCGGCCACCGGCTTGGGGGTCTTGCTCATGGCAACCTTATT
>JAATGH010000218.1 GCA_015654745.1 Enterobacterales bacterium | reverse complement strand
GGCCTGCTGGAGACGCGCTTCGGCTGGGGGGAACTGCCTGATGACGGCGTGGTGCTGGTCACCGGACCGCCGGAATACGTTTCATTGATTGAAAATTTTGCCAAAAAAACCGCGCCCAAGCCAGAAGAAGAGAAACAGATGATGGCGTTTCCGCTTAAATACGCCGCCGTGGCCGATCGCACCATTAAATATCGCGATCAGACCTTGATGGTGCCGGGGGTGGCGACGATGTTAAACGAACTGTTGGCGCAAAGTAACCCGGTCAGCGCCGGCGGCATGACCAGCAACCAGGACGGCGGCAACGGTACGGATGAAATGCAGCAACAGTCGCAAAGTATTCTGAACGAACTGGTGGGTCGCGGCACCCGGTCGGGGCGCGACCGGGACAATGACAATAGAGCCGCTCCGGTGGACGGCCGGGTATCGGCGGATGTCCGCGACAATATTCTGCTGGTGCGGGATGATCCCAAGCATCGCGCCGAGTATCAGTCACTGATCAATCAGCTGGATGTCCCGCAAAAGCTGATTGAGATCGATGCGGTTATTGTCGATATCGATCGTGAAGAACTGGCGCGGCTGTCCAGCAGCTGGGCCGGACAATTCGGCGGGGTGACCGGCGGCACAACGATGCTCGCCGGCAACAGCACACTGTTTGTCACCGATTTCCGGCGCTTCTTTGCCGATATCCAGGCGCTGGAGGGGGAAGGCACCGCCTCCATTATCGCCAACCCCTCGATATTGACGCTGGAAAACCAGCCGGCGGTCATTGATTTCAGCGACACCGCGTTTATCAAGGCGGTGGGGGAACGGGTGGCGGATATCAAGACGGTGACGGCGGGAACCAGCCTGCGGGTGACGCCGCGCGCCATCAGCGGCAGCAAAAATTCGGCCATCCAGCTGCTTATCGATGTGGAAGACGGCAAACTGAACAAAGATGATGACGGCAATGCCCAAGGCACCAGCGACGGCAATATCAGCACCCAGGCGCTGGTGGAATCACAACGTTCGCTGGTGATGGGCGGCTTCCATACCCGGCAAAGCGGCGATCATGAGCACCGCGTTCCCATACTGGGCAGTATCCCGCTTATCGGCAGGTTATTTAGCTCCACCGCCCATGAAACGTCGCAGCGCGAGCGGCTGTTTATCATTACGCCGCATCTGGTGGGCGATCAGGTCGATCCTTCGCGCTACATCGCGCAGGAGAATCGCGCGCAGCTTGACGTTGCCATGAATGACGTCAGCCGGCGCCATAAATTTACCGATCTGCAAGGCCTGATAGAAAATGCCATGCGCGATCTGGCTGAAAACCGGGTGCCCAGTGGTTTTACCTCCGGTGGTTCCGGATTAACGCTTAACTCGTTATGTCATATCCCCTTGACGTTTAATAGCAACGGACAGCGCCACCAATGGTACAGCTCGGAATCCGTGCAAATCTCCGTCGGCGTGATAACCAACAGTCTCTCCACCCCGCAGCGCTTCGACGAGGCATCCTGTCGCAGCGATCGCACGCTGGCGGTGGCCAGTTGGCCGCAATCAGTACTCCAGCCAGGCCAGTCCGCCGAAGTCTTTGTGGCATTCGAACCGAACGGTCCGGGCCGGCCCTCACGCGTTTCGCTGCTGTCCGCAACGGGCGGCGCGGCACCAAACCCTTCGTTTCGCACCCCCCCGCTCATTGTGACGCGCTAAGGAGAGAAACCGTGATAACACGCAAACTGCTGGTAGTGATCGTCCTCAGCCCCCTGCTGAGCGCCTGCGCCCAGCCGAAAACCGCCGGATGCGAAGCGGTCAGCTGCCGCCCCGGATCCGACCCGCATCGGTTAACCATCTGGTGGCAGCCGGATCTGCGCAACGGCCCCTACGATTATACCCAGGTCCAGATAAATAATTGAGTGCATGAACATCGGCAGGCTAAATATTATAAGGCCCGATGACTCGGGCCTCATTAGTTCAAAAGGTTTATACCATGTCTCCGGCGTCATGCTCGTTATCGGTATTGGATCGGGATATGGCCCTCAGGGGAATCATCTCGCCATGTTCCGCATCACGCATCGGAATGCCGCCTCTCGGCCGCACCTCATGTAAATAGTTGTTCATGCTTTGAAAGGCGGAAGTGAACACGCTGGCTATTTCGGGATTCGTTATCACAGCTCTGCCCTCTCCCCGTCCTATCTGGACTATCTGACCCGCACTGGGCAGGCGATGTCTAAAATCGCTGACCGCCTCCTGCTCGGTGTGATAAATCTCACCGGCACGGGCCATCACATTCCCCACCGCCGCGCCCGTCGCCTGCGGCAGCCGGCTCGCACTTTCCGCCTTGGCTACCGCCCCTTCCGCCAGGGATGATGAACCCGAGGTAATGGCTTTCCTGACCGCGGGCGTGCTTTTATCGGCAATATGTCCGAGATAAACGCCCCCCGCCCCCTGGGCCGCATAGACCGGCAAATTTAACAGCGCGCTGAGCAACCCGGCGACAACCGCCATACCGCGGGAATCGACGTTAGCGTCTTTGATACTCATCAACGCTTTAACAATCAACGACGCAACGCTGCCGGCGCCCCCCAGGATGGAGGCATCGGCCAACGCCTTGGCCGTTAAGGCGTTCCTCCCCCCTTCCAGGCCCATGGTCAGCAGCCCGCTGGCCACCTCGCCGCTACGGCGAACCGTCCCGCCAATTAATTGACTGTACACCGGCGTCTCGTCCAATTGCCGGTACATCTCTTTCCAGTCCTCCCGGGCCAGCAGACATTGCAGCCCCTGGGGCTGATGCTTGACATCATAGGAATGAGTAATTGCCCCTCCCAGACCGCCCGCCGCCGCCGTTAATATAAGATTGGCCGCTTGGGTGAGATCCTGGTTTTTCGCTGCGGCAAGTAAACCGACTATGGCATTGCGCAGCGTGTAACCCAGCCCTCCCAGGGCGCTTTTCCATGCTTCCTGGTGAATGGTTTGCTTGGTATTAAAGGCATCTTTCAACGCGGGGTCCATCTTCGACTCATCCGGGGCCAGCCAAAGAGCATCGGCGGTGGCCGGCTCGAATATCTTATCACCAACGGCCTTTAATTCCATGGCGGTCATGTTGCCGATAAACGTCGATAGCACCTCTTGCGAATAACTACCCGAAGGCAGACCCGACAACATATTATCGTTGAGCACTCGCGCCAAAAAGCCTGAAACAACAAAAG
>JAATGH010000293.1 GCA_015654745.1 Enterobacterales bacterium | reverse complement strand
GAGATATCGTTAAGCAGCAGGTGTTCCAGCGTTGGGTGCGTCGCACGCAACAGGGATTCAGTGCAGCCAGTGCACTCCTGAGCGCCAATCCAGATCACCGGCGGCCGGGTGCCTGAACCCAAGGCGCGGGCTATCTCGGCGGCTTCGCCACGACTTAGCCCCATCGAGGCGGCCAGGGCGGTACACAGCGTTAAAAAGGCCCGGCGGGTTAACCGATGCCGGAATAGACCGCGATTATCCGTCTCCATTCGTTTCAATCCTGTATTTTTGGGGCAGAGAAGAGCGAGTCGCCGCTGATACCGACGAGCCACATTGCCCAGTGTCAAAGGGTGGTTTTCCATAGACCGTCGCGGTTACAGTAGACATAAGCGGTAAAACCCTTTTTGCAGTTGAATTTACAACGGCTACCCAGACAGACCGGCCGATCACAAAAGACATAGGCATCTTCGTCGGCCAAAGCAAAGGTTACCGTTGGGGTAGTCAGACCATTGATGAATTTGATTTGCCCCCCTTGAAAGGTATGGAGATAAATCCATTCCAGAACGTGCGTGGCATCCATCGGATGGGGGGGATCGCCGACCGTGATGTGGACCACGTTGGCATCAAAGCCGCCGGCGACGACCAGATGTGGTCGGTGCTGGGCCGCCGACAAGGCGTTATCCTCGGCAACGACCAGTTGGGACATCGACACGCCGCAACAGCGTGGCGGTAACAGGCTGACGGAATTATTCGCCTGGATAACCAGCGTTCCGCACCGGGAGCAGCGATAAAATATCGGCTCGGGGCTAACAAAGCGCGGCCTGGTGCCCTTTTTAGGCCGCATCGAACGACGGTCGGGCTCGCCCCCACGGGACCGATCCCTCGAATCCATCTTGTTTACTCCTCAAATTGCCATAACAATGCTGTCTAGAGCGCCACCTTGCCGCGCCTAGTGTAGGGTGATGCCGAAGGTTCCGACACTGACAATTCCAACCGATACCTGGACAAATCGATCATTCGCCCAATTATTTTTAGCGGATAACCCTATGGACTGTTTTTACATAACGGAGTAAACCGTGGGCGCTTTTATCATGCGTTTTTAATTTCATTAAAGGGAAATAAAACCACCCGATGATAATCATCCAACGTTAATCCGGGTTTATTTTTATTAACGTAGAAAATTAAAATTTTATCATCACGCTATTATTTTTAGCTAAAAAGCCAAGCTAAAAAATCACGTTTCGATTAATTATGGTTTCAGCATTTTCCACCGGGAAAGTTAACCTGCACGAATTGTCCAAGTAATTGTCGTATATGTCAATATCATCTCACTGGGCATCGGCTCTATACTCTTCAAGCTAAAACGTTTTACCTAAACGATCGCGATATCCATTATCTATCATAAACGGCATTGTTGCGACTTAGGGTTCTGGCAGCATCAAATGGCGCCCGGTTTTTCAAACGCCAGTGACCATGCCAATGCGATTATTGGTGACATGATCATTATTACTGCCATGGTGGATAGCCCGAGCAGGCAATAAGCAATCCGGCATACATTAAACCAATGTACCGACACTATGAGGTGAATCAATGGCCATATTATCAGAAACAGCGTTGGCAGAATTAAAGCAAAAAGTACGCAAGGTCACTGAAACCGAGCTTGAGGAGCTCCAGCTCAGCGTAGAAAGGACTAACGTGTTTCCTGATTCCTATTATGAAATTTGTCGCAAACACGATTTGTTTCGACTGGCAATTCCTGAAGAGTTTGGTGGGCTGGGACTTAATTGCGAACAGTTTTTCGCCGTAATGGAAGAATTCTGTCGCGGTCCGGGCGGCATGAGAATGAACCTGCATCACGCCAATGGTTTAAACTGGCGAATACTACGCGATCATGGTCCAGACGACTTGAAAGCCAAATGGCTGCCTTTGTTGGCCAATAAGGATTTTTACATTAATTTTGCGCTAACGGAAGCTGATTGCGGTTCCGGTGCCGATATTCGCACCACCGCGGTTAGACAAGGGGATAACTATATATTAAACGGCGCCAAGACGCTAATTTCCCATACCGATATTTCCGATGCATCCTATGTTATTGCCGTGACCGATGAGCATAAACGCAAAAAAGGCGGCCTGACCGCATTTCTCATCGAAACCAACACGCCGGGTTATTATATCGACCCGATGCCTCATATGATGGGTTGCCGTGGCGCCGGTCACGCCTATCTGCGTTTCGAAAACTGCGCCGTGCCCGCCCACAATATTATGGGCAAGGAAGGCGACGGGCTGGATATATTCATGAATGCATTGGCCCATTCACGGGCGATGATTGCAGTCACGTGTCTTGGATTGTCTCAGCGCTTTTTGGAATTAGCCATCGCACGGGCAAAGGATCGCGTAACCTTCGGTAAAACGCTGGCTTCTCGTCAGGCCATACAGCAAACCATCGCCGATATGGGCACCCAGGTCTACGCATTGCGCATGATGCTACAGGACTGCGCCAGAAAATTCGACCGTTGCGAAGATATTGAAATGGTCTCCGCAATGTGCAAATTGCACGGTATCGACACGGTCCGCACCGTCTCGGACAGCTGTTTGGAGATTTTCGGCGGCATCGGCTATTTCGAGGATAATCCGTATGGTCCGGTGGAAAGAATGTATCGCGACGCCCGCGCCTTATGGTTTGAGGAAGGCCCGCGGACCGTGCAGCGCCTGACCATTGCCCGCCCCTTGATTGCCAATAATGGCGCTATTGGTTGAGGAATGCCGTTTCACACAAGGGAAAATAAATCACAAGGAGTTGTTTCCCATGGGGAAGCAACTCTTTATATCCTCATTGAGGAAGCTACATTATGAATACAGTAGTAGGTCACCGGCGTCGGGGCATTATTGGTTTATTGATTTTGGATTACTGGGTGATGTTTATCGCGCGTACGGGCATCTCGATGTGCGGCCCGGCGCTTATGCATCAGTTTGGCTGGAGCGCCACGCAGTTCGGCTGGGTATCCACGGCCTTTTTTATCGGTTATGCCATAACGATGTTGCCGGCCGGCGCCTTGGCCGACCGTTTCGGCGGCGGTTTTATCCTGCTTGCCGGCACGCTGTGGTGGTCAATATTCACGTTCTTGACGCCCTTTGGTTCAACCCTGGGGCTAATGATGGCGCTGCGGATTTTGGTGGGAGTGGGACAAGGACTGCTGGTGCCGGCCAATTTCTCTCTGCTGGCCAACTGGATACCGAAAAACGAATCAGGCAAAGCGACGGGATTGTTGCAGATCGGCTGCCCGGCGGGCATCGCCGTATCGATGCTGCTTGCCGCAGCGATTATTCAACGATGGGGCTGGCCAGCGGTTTTTTATTCCTTTGCATTACTCGGCCCCTTGTGGTGTTTAATCTGGTGGCGCTGGGGAAATAATCGCCCCGAGTCGGATACGCGTATTGGACCGGCCGAATTACACTATATTCAGGCCGGCCAAGAAGGCAAGCACCCCACCGGCAGCGATAGCGAATTGAGCAAAAAAGATATTTTCTCTACCCCGGCGGTATGGGCTTGCGCCCTTGGTTATTTTTGTACCAATTATTTGTTCTTTCTTTTTATGACCTGGCTACCCACCTATTTTGCCATGGGCCGGGGGATCGATTTAAAGCAAAGCGCCATCTTTTCCATGCTGCCCTATCTGGTGGCGATTCCAGCCTATCCCTTAGGCGGCGTAGTCGCAGACTATGCCTCAGCGCACTTCGGACAAAATGTCGGCCGCAAAATATCACCGATTGCGGGGCTGCTGCTGGCGGGACTGTTTTTAGTGCTGGGCACCCGGGCCGGCAGTCTTTGGACGGGGGGTGGGCTAATCTGCGCCTCCAATTTTTTTCTTTGCTTTACCATGGCATCCCACTTCTCCATCCCGATGGTATTCTCGCAAAAAAATACCGGCGTC
This sequence comes from Enterobacterales bacterium, assembly GCA_015654745.1. GTDB lineage: Bacteria > Pseudomonadota > Gammaproteobacteria > Enterobacterales > Enterobacteriaceae > Acerihabitans. The sequence continues at coordinate 2,155 of JAATGH010000293.1, read as the reverse complement.
ATTGTCGGCCTTAACGGCATGTTCGGAACCGTGGCGGGGATTTTTGCGCCGGTATTCTCTGGGCTGATAATCGATTTATCGGGCCATTATGAGTATGCCCTCTATTTGGGCGCGGGCATCGCCATCGTCGGCGCATCGATTTTATCACTGGCCCAGATCAAGCCGATTGAAAAAAAATGGCGGAGTGACGATGATATCGCCCTCCATTCCTGATAGGGAAACCACTCGCACGTCATCGGCCAGGCCGTTCCCTACAGCGACGGAACCGCGCAAATTTCCCTTATTTTACCCGCCGGCCGTCGCTCTGGCGGGAACATGCCCCCACGATACCATTGCTTTATAAGTGATTGCTGTCACAGAAAACCGTACCGTTCTCCTTATATCTTATCGGGTTATAACGCCTTACCATCCCATGTTGCCTGATGAGTGGCCCTGGCCTTTTTTATCGCAGAGGAATGAATGACCGGCGCCCCTTGGTATATTCCTCCACGAGTAGCCAAAGAATCGGAACAAGCAGCAAGCAGGAGAATATCCATGAGGATCAACATCCCCGCATATGCGCTTTATGGAGAGCAATCCGAAGTAAACTGGAATAATTTTTTCAATATGGAATGGATTTCACGCCGTTCCCGCGTTTATGACTGGAGAATCGATCCTCATTTACATCATAACCTGATTCAGGTCTTGTTTATCCAGCACGGGGCTGTAGACGTGTTATTGAACTATACCAGGAGCACGGCCCATTCACCCTGTCTGATCCTGGTACCGATGCAAACCGTGCACAGTCTGCACTACACGCCGGATGTTGAGGGGTTGACCATCACCGCCGCGCAGGAGCCGGTGGAATCTATCGCCAGGCAAATTTTGCCCGATATGCTGACGCTGATGCACCAACCGGCGGTGATCCCTCTTAACCATAAGGATGATAATGAAAAAATATTCGCGCTTTATCAGGCGATTGAACGGGAATTAAGGATCCCCGTCGTTGGGCAGATAGCGCTTTGTACGTCACTTTTTTCGGTTTTATTCATCAACATCATGCGTATCAGTCATATGCTCCAACATCCGTGTCCTGACAACAACTGCTCACGTAAAGCATCGCAAATTGACAAGTTTCTCGACATCGTCGAACAAAAATTCAGAATGCGCCTGTCCATAAGCGATTATGCCAATGAAATGGCCATGACTCCCGGTCATCTATCTCGCTTATGCCGTATTACGCTGGGGATGTCCGGTCTTGATGTGATTAATATGCGGGTCATTCAGGAAGCACAGCGGGAACTGGTGTTTACTTCAAAAACCATTAAACAGTTGGCGTCTACGCTCGGTTTTGCCGACGAGGCGTACTTTACCCGTTTTTTCCGTAAACATGTATCTATGAGCCCGCGAAACTTTCGCATGCAGGCAACACAAAAAATCTTCAGGCCGGAAGCCAACCCCACTATTCTGCCCTGATGTCATCACATTATGCAGGTTTCAACCCGGCGTACAGAATCGCGCTGCCAATGACGTTGAACAGATGATCCGCCTGTGACGCAAACGAGGGTTGGTCATTAAGCCATCCCAAGGCCGCGATCAACGCCAGCAGGTCAGCCCCATCCATATCGGTGCGCGCCATCCCCGCCGCCTGGGCACGAAGCAGCAGCTGCGCGCCCGCCGATCGCACCAGGGAGCATGACGCATGAAGCGCCGACGCCTCATCCGCCATGGCCGCGGCCATCAGGTCGACGGCGCCGCGGTAATGGTGCGTGAACGCCACCGCCGCGCGCGACCAGGCGATCAGCGCGTCATCTGGCGCGCTCGATGTCTTAAGTTCGTCCGCCAACTGCGTCAGTTCATCCAGGCTCGAACGTAGCAGCGTCTCAAGCAACGCCTCACGCGTGGGGAAATGGCGATACAGCGTGCCAAGCCCGACGTCGGCTTTACGGGCAATGTCGCGTAAAGACGCGTCGGCACCTTGTGCGGTGATCACCTCGCGAGCGACGGTAAGTATATGGCTGTAATTCTTGGTTGCGTCGGCTCTCATCGGCCCTCCCTGACAAACGGATCGGCGCTCCATCGCCTAATATGGAGCGGTGCTCCGCTCATTATCACGTATTTGCCCGACAGGGTCCAGCGACCGGAACGACGGCCGCGGCGGTTCATTTCCCCCGGT
>JAATGH010000296.1 GCA_015654745.1 Enterobacterales bacterium | reverse complement strand
GTGGTGAAGTCCTTGCTCTATGCTTGGCGCAACAGGCCGGCATTGAGTCTGCTCCAGCACGTATTGCTGAATTGGAAGGAATACCGGTTGCGATCATTCGCCGATTCGACCGCAACGGCGCCGATGGGCGTATTCCTTATCAATCAGCCGCCACTGTACTCCAAGCTTCGCGAGAGGAAGAGCGCAGCTATACCGAAATCGCCGATGCTATACGATCAATCGGACTTGCGCCAACTGCGGATTTGCAACAGTTATGGCGTAGATTGGTTTTTAACCTGCTGATCACCAATGTTGACGATCATCTGCAAAATCACGGTTTCCTGCATGTGCAAAACGGCCTCTGGCGATTGGCGCCGGCTTTTGACCTTAACCCCTTTCCCGACAAAGAACGGGAATCTAAGACATGGTTGTCGGAAGAGGACGGGCCGATAACCGACCTGGACATGCTGCTGGCGCGTAGTTCCTATTTTGCTTTGAGTCAGACCGCCGCTTTGGCTGTGTTGGCGGATGTATATACCGCCGTGATTCAATGGCGCAAGATTGCAGTCAGCCCCGCAGTGGGGCTTAGGGAAAATGAGCTGGAAGATTTTGCTGCGGCGTTTGAACATGAGCAGATGGAGGGCGCACGGAGGCTACTGGTTTGAATATTTTGTCGCACAGGGGTTCGAATAAATGATTTAAATAAAATTTTTCATGTCGTCAATACCACAAAAATGATCACCAAATAAAACTATGGCGATACGGTAGGGGTGCGGCAATAGGGGGGCGAGATTAGGTAATTTTTTTAGTTGAATTGCAAAGCCCGAAAACAGCGCACTTCACACCTGTCATCTCGATGGCTTTGGACCTCGTTAAGTAATTCAACGATTCAGTACTATTACCATTGCAGCGTCACACTGAATTAGGTCACCTGAATACCTGAATAGAGGTGATGTGCTCATCTCAGAGCAACACCGGTGACCCAATGAAAATTAGCAGAACTGCGCAAAACTCACGAGAAGGGAATATCTTATGCACAGCTTCGATCTGCCTGAACGGATGAATTTTTACCTTGGGTTCTATTGCGCTCATCCGCTCTGGGTTGGAAAGCGTATCGATATTTACGATCCTGAGCAAGCTCATTGTCTTCGTGGTATTATTCCCGAGGTTGTGACCAAACGATAAACAGAACACATTAAGGTGTTTATTTGTATAAACGGTTTGATGTTGCTACAAATTGAACAGCTTGCCCAATCCATGCCATCCATTTCTGATCCAACTCTATTCCATCAGTCTGCCCTTTGGATTGACAAGCACCTAGACTACGCCAATGCCATGCAGCTTTGTCTCGAATCCGAGTCAATCAAACACGCCAATTCCAGTACAGCCCTTACAACAGCAATCAGGGCGAAGGATATCTGCAAAGTGGGTATGCTCGACGATGTTGCGGTCAACATCAGTTTTGAAAATGGACGCACACAAGCAACTGTAATGCAAGATCTGTCAGCATGGGTCACAAGTGATAACCCCCAAATGCCATCTCCCCTTAGAAATTGGGGGGTGGAGGTTGCCTCATGAGGTGATCAATATTGAAGCCGTCCACCTCGCGTTGGAGGCATTTTTCATTACCGCGAGTAATGAGCGGCAGGTAAGGTGGCTATCTTATTTACTGAAGGCAAAGACAGCCTTTTCCGACAATGACTACAGAATGTCGTTCGTTCTTTCATGTTAATACCCGAGTTTAAGCCCGCGCTTGGCCCCTCACCCGCGCGGACTGACATCAAAGCTAAAGTACTGCTTATTAAGCCGGCTGAAAGTACCGTCGGTTTTAATTGCCGCTATCGCCTGGTCAATGCTTTCCCTAAGTTTATCGTCTCCTTTGCGCAACCCCAGCCCGGTGCCTTTGCCAAACAGATCCTTGTCGATAACTTCCTTGCCGTTTAACTCAAACTGCGCGCCTTGAGGTTTACCCAGAAAGGCCACGGAAGCCGAGCTGGCGTCATCGAGGGTGGCATCAAGCCTGCCCAGGGCTAAATCGGCATAAACCTGATCGGGCGACGCGTAGGGAACCACGGTGACGCCGCTATCACGCCAGTGCTTATTGGCGTAAGTTTCAAATACCGAGCCTTGCTGCACGCCTACCCGCTTGCCTTTTAACGTTTCGACGCTGGCGGCGGATAATCCCGACTGCTTATGGGTAATCAAATACGCCGGCGTGGTGAATAACGCGGTGGAGTAATCGATTGATTTCTTTCGTTCTTCATTAATAGATAGTGATGAAAGAATGGCGTCGAACTTTTTGGCTTTCAGCGCAGGGATTAAGCCATCAAACGAGTTTTCGACAAATACGCATTTTCTGTTCATTTTTTCGCAGATTGACTTGCCCAGGTCGACGTCAAAGCCAACCAGATTGCCCTTGGCATCTTTGGATTCGAAAGGGGGGAAGGTGGGATCAATACCTAGCCGCAGCGCCGTTTGCGTGGCGGAAAAAGCGCTGTGACTGACGACCAGCATGACCAATACCAATGCTAATTGCTTCATTATTTCACCTTTATTTTTACCACAGGGCTATTGTAAGTTAAAACGGCCAGGGCGGAACGGCGACAGCATAGGGTGTGCCTTGCCCGTGGTAATTTCCCAACTAAGCAGTTCTCCAATAATCAACGCAAGCGTCGCGCCTGAATGGGTAAACGCGACATAACAGCCCGGCGCTTGCTTAATCTCGCCCAATACCGGGAAGCCATCGGCGGGAACGGGTTTCCACCCCGCTTTATAACCTGCCAGGGCCAGCGGCGTTGCGGGGTTAAGGATTTGGTTGGCCTTGGCTAACAGTTGCGTGATGATGCTGTCGGGGACCGTGCAATGACCCAACTCATCTTCTTTAATATCATCGGCATACCAGCTGTGATCCACCGCCAGCCTAGCGCCGGGATGAGGTCGCATCGCCACTCTGGGTGTGTTCAGCACCACGGCCGGACGCGCATCCACGGGCTGGGTAATGGCGAGCATCGATAATACCGAGCCGTCCGGCAGATCTATTCCCATTCCCGCCAACACCTTGGTAGTGGATGGGCCGCAGGCCAGCAAGACTTTATCGCAGAGATATTCACCCTTTGCGGCTGACACCACCCCGTTAACTGTACCCTGAGCATCAAGCAGCGGCACGGTGTTGCCCGCATTCTCGATAATCGTGCCGCCAAGCTGTATAAATTCCGCCGCCATATGGGCGATAAATTCGGGCAGGCTGACCCAGCCTTCGCCGGCATTATAAATTGCGACAGTCGTTACCGCGGCGGGATTGATATTGGCATCGATATTATTGACGTCGGCGGCCGGATAAAGGGCAGAATCATAACCACGCTGATGTTCTTGCATATGCCATTGCAACACGTCATCCTTTTCCGACCAGAACAACCCACCGTCGAATTTTAACCAGTCCACGCCGGGATCTTTACAATAGAGCGTGCGGTACCGATCAATACCCACCATCCTCAGTTTATAATACTCGTCGGGCCAGGGGCCGGAGGCGTTTAACCAGGATAATGAGCGGCCCGAAGCGCCGGAGGCTAACGTCGTTTCGGTAAACAGGCTGGTTCGCATACCGGAGCGCGCCAGGTGCAGCGCGCAGGACATACCAATTACCCCGCCGCCAATAACCGCGATTTTCATTCTTACCTCCCTAAAAGTTAACAACTATTCCACTAACGGTTAACAGTAACGTTAAACCTAGCCCTAGGGTAATAACGAAAACTTATTCCGGCACAGTTTCTGTAAACAAGCATGACGGGCTGCCGCCGGCCGCGTATAGCAGTGTATTGCCGAATTCCAGGCCGCCTAGCTGCGCATCGGGTGAAATAGGCGATATTCGCAGTTGCGCGACGTAACCGGATGGCGAACTCACCTCGCTCTTCGATATTGACCTGACGATACTGACTCCCGTGCCCCACAATACTGTTTTGGCAATATAGGGAACCGTTATGGAACCATTGAGGCATGCTCTGCCGTTATGCAGACTCATTTCTATTTCTCTGTCGTTCATCATTAGCGGGTTGTTTTTGCAGGTTAATGATGTTGGCCGGGCTGTCGGGGCCCGGCTATTTTTCATCACCCAGACAAGTTCCGTTCGCGATGTTCTTTCATCAGCGAGCGGCGGGCCGGCAGGATGCCGTAAAAGACTTTATCCTGTTAACATCAAGGGACTTTGTCGGGGGCATCCGGCCTGCCCAGCGGAAGAACCGTGCTAATCACGGTCGTTGTTTGTCTTGGGTACAGAAGATCCAGATTCCGTTATTGAAATCAATCTCGCGCCAACGTGCGAAACGCAGCTCGCTGGAACGGATAAATAGGTGCAGGGTGAGCGTCACAGCGAGTCGGGTAAGCGTCCGTCCCGCCATGTAGCCGTTAATGCGCGCCAGCAGTTCCGGCAGATGTTCCAGGGGTAGGGCAGGAAAGTGGTGTTTAACGGGCGGAGCCGTCACGCCGTCCAGATTCAGCGCCGGGTTGTTTTCCACCAGTCCTTGCTGCACGGCGTAACGCATGATGTTGCATAGGTGCTGGCGGGTGCGGGAGGCGACTTCCAGCAGAGCGGTGAAATGTCGGGTTCTCAGTTCCGTTACCGGCAGATGGCCAATCAAAGGGAAAATATGGTTGTTCATGCTGGCAAGCAGGCGGGCGGCGTGGTTCTCTGACCAATTTTATGCCAGTCCAGCGCCACGGCTTTAAAATACGTTTCCGGTGAACAGATGGATTTTTCCGCGACACGCACTTGAGACGGGTTGATATTCTGCTTCAGCAATTTTCGGATGCCGTCACGCTGTAGCCGGGCGTTGGCAAGGGATATCAGCGGATAAGCGCCTAAACCGAGACGGAATTCTTTGCCATTAATACGATATTTAAGATACCAGAGACGAGAGCCGCCGGGATTGACCAACAAATACAACCCGTGTGAATCGGACAGTTTGAAAGGTTTT
>JAATGH010000041.1 GCA_015654745.1 Enterobacterales bacterium | reverse complement strand
TGTTCATATGAGCGGGATTGAATCGATTGGCATGGCGCGAGACAGTCGCGATAATAAGTTAATTGAGGCACGCAATGACGTTCAAGAAGCTTACTTACACGCAATTGAAACCAAGCAGCTGATATTCGCCACCGGCGAGGCAGGGTGCGGAAAAACCTTTCTGAGCGCCGCCAAGGCCGCCGATGCCTTAATCCATAAAGAGGTTGAGCGTATTATCGTTACCCGCCCGGTATTACAGGCTGATGAGGACCTAGGTTTTCTGCCTGGAGATATAGCGGAAAAATTCGCCCCTTATTTTCGACCGGTTTATGATATTTTACTGCGCCGGCTGGGGTCGTCTTTTATGCAATATTGCTTACGTCCGGAAATCGGCAAAGTTGAAATAGCACCTTTTGCCTACATGCGTGGGCGCACATTTGAAAATGCAGTGGTTATTTTAGATGAGGCGCAGAACGTCACGGTAAATCAAATGAAGATGTTTTTAACCCGCTTGGGGGAAAATGTCACGGTTATCGTCAACGGAGATATTACCCAGTGTGATTTACCCAGGGGGGTAAAATCCGGTCTGCAGGATGCGCTGGAGCGTTTCTCACAAGAAGACGAGATGATTGGCGTAATACGTTTTGGTCAACAGGATTGCGTTCGCTCGGCATTGTGTCAGCGCACGCTGAACGCCTATCGGTAACAACCTCTCGCGGCGCAGGCCGCTGTTTTTCGATAGGTAAAAAAAAGCCCGGATTATTATCCGGGCTTACTCTTTATATCACAGCTTGTTATATCGAATCTTTTGATAACGTCCTGACCACAGGCAACGACGTATATCATATAAATTATGGCGGTGAGAGAGGGGTTCGAACCCTCGATACGATTTCTCGTATACACACTTTCCAGGCGTGCTCCTTCAGCCTCTCGGACACCTCACCACGCTGTTAACCACAGGGGCTAACGGGGCGGTACTATAGGGATTAGCCCGATTCTGGTCAAGCATAATTTTTCAAAGCACTACCGTTTGCTCAGGCTTTAAGCGTATTGTCAGACTTAGGCGGGCGATACGCCTAGGGCTTGGACATAATAGCGGCCGCTTATGCCGACTAAGCCGCATAATATCCTTGGTCCCATTGCGCAATGGGGGAAATTATGCCAAGGTTCGCGCCGGTTTTTTTTATTTATTTGGATATGAGATGAACGATTTCTCCATGGTATGCCGAGTATTAGGCACGTTATTTTACCGCCATCCAGAGGATGCCACGTTGGCGCCGCTGCTGGCGCTAATCGCCGAAGGCAAGCTGGCGGTTCACTGGCCGCTGGAACAGGATGATTTATTGCGGCGTTTGCAGCAAAGCTGCGATCTGACGGCGATGGCCGCTGACTATACGCGGCTGTTTATCAACACGGCGGCGGATGGCGGCCGGATAGCAGCGGTGTCACCGCTGCGCTGCGCGTGGGTCGAGGAAGGGGCGCCCGATGTTATGCCGTTTTTGCAACAGGTGGGTATGCCGCGCGGCGAAGGCTCGGCGGATCATTTTGGCGCGTTGCTGCTGGCCGGCTCTTGGCTTGAGGATCATGCGCAACTGGATGAAACCGCGGCGCAGCGCCAGCTGTTCGATAGCTATTTGCTGCCCTGGAGCGAGGGTTTCCTGGGTAAAGTACAAGCCTGCGCCAGCGGCGATTTCTATCGCACGCTGGCGATCGTTGCCCGCGAGGCGCTGCAGGCCCTGCGCGAAGAGCTAGACGACGTGCCGGACGAGGCGCGGGAATAGCATCCTAATACCCCAGGGGTATAACCAGCACGCCGGGCTTAACTTCCAGCCCCTGGGCCAGTTTTTTGGCCAAGGCCTCATTTTTATTGCGATCGGCATCCAGGATATAAGCCGGCGTGTTATCAAAGTAAGACTTGAGCGAGCGATCCAGATAAGGCTTGAGCGCACTAAAGGTCGTCTCCAGATTAGCCGGTTGCACCTGATAATCCACCAGTTGCATATCCTTGAGATAAATCGCGCCCTGCGATTTGTCGAAAACGGGCTGCGCCTGCAGCGTCAGTTTTACGTCCGCCTGCTGCGAGCCCCACAGCGAGTCGATATCCACCTTGGCATTGCCGGTTAGTCGCACTTTATTCGGCTCGGCGCGGCCAATTTCGCTGGACAGGTTGGTGACGGTAATATTGGCGTTGGCCAAACCCGGTACGCCAATATCTTTCTTGAAATCGTTATGCTTTGCCAAATAACCGTTCACATCCTGCTCGGTTATCTGGTATTGCGTCAGCTTGCTACAGCCGCTTAACAGGCTGCCGGCCAACGTGCAGCCGAACAACATAGCCAGTACTGCAACAGTCCGTTTTTTCATGCTGTCCCCAATGGTGATGTAATATAAATGCGTTATGGCTGTGCTGAACATCTTTCGCACCGCGGCCTGGAGGGCCGTGGTGCGGCGGGCTAGGCCTACTGGGCCACGCTGGTTAACAGGTTTACCTGGGTCTGTTTAGCCAGGTTATCGCGATAATCCGCCACGCGGGTCGGCCAGTCCAGGCCGGCCACGATGGTCAGCGAGCGCAGTCGTGCGAAGAGATGAATATCATCATCCGACAGTTCACCATTGCACGCATTGGCCAACTGGATTAACGGCGCCAGTTCACGCAACTGTTGGTTGACCTTTTTGATTAGACCCGGGGTATGGGAAAGATGTTCCTCAAAGCTGCCGTTGGCAGCCTCTTTTTTGCTGACAAAATACGCGCGCGCCGCCGGGGTGGCAAACTCCTCAAACGGCGCATTGGCGTTGCGCGGCAACACCAGCGGATAAGAAGAGGAATGATTTACCGCCAGCCATTCGGCTATGGCGGGATTAAGCGGTCCTGTAAGCAGCGGCTGGCCGTAGTGCTGGTCGATATAATGCACAATATCCATGCTTTCCGGCATATAACCGCCGTCCTCCAACTGCAAAATAGGCACGACCTTTTTGCCTACCATGCTGATGGGCGTGGCTTCATCATCGTTTAGCAGCACTTTCAGGCTAACGGGGACATTTTTCAGACCGAAGATGGATCTGGCTTTAACGCAAAACGGGCAATGCTCATAGATATAGAGTTTCATTATCAATATCGTCTCCTGGTAGTCGCCCATCGGCCTAAACATCAAGGCCGGGCGGGGAATATCGTTGCCATCCGTTATGCCATGGATGGGGCGTAGGCCCTTATTGTCAAAGGATAACCAACATTTCTGGTCCTGTCGTCCCAAGCGTTGCGCAATTTATTGACGGCCACTAAGCATCGCGGGCTCAATCCGGCGCTGGTGAAATTGCCGATACAGGCCAAACAGGGTCGCCAGGCCGATAATTCCCAGCATAATCCAGGGCAGATTGGGCAAATCAAGCTGATGTCCCACGTCGTATAACCAACCGCCGCCGCTGTAGCCAATAGCCCCGCCCAGCGCCAGGCCCAAACGGCTGAACCCCAGGTAACTGCCCCTGGCACGGTTGTCGGCCAGCGAAGCGCCGAGCGTTTCCCGCGCGGGTTCGGCAATAATCGATCCCACATAAAACAGCCCGATCAGGCTAAACAGCGTCTGCATACTGTCGGCCATACCGATAGGGAACAGGCTCAAGGACATAATCAGCAGACCGGTCATCAATCGGAGCTCCAGGCTAAAGCGCCTTTCGCTCCAGCGGGCAATGGGATAGAGCAGGGTAAGCGACAATACCGCTTCAATGGCGTACATCCACTTTACCGCCGAGGGCTGGCCGGCTACTTCATTGACCCTGATCGGCAGCATCAGCATCACCTGCACCGCCAGCATGTAATAACCGGTCAGCGTCAGCACATAGGTGACAAAACGCCGATCCTTAAGCACGCGCAGCATCCCATCCAGCATCGGGGCGCGCACGGACGAGCTACGATAGGCCGGCAGCAGCCAGGCGTTAAACATGGCCGCCAGAATAAACATCAGCGCACCAGCCCAGCAGACCAGATGAAAGTCATATTTCAGCAACCAACTGCCAATCAGCGCGCCAATGACCGAACAGGCGCTGTCTTGCATCATCAGGATGGAAAAAAAACGTCCCCGCTGATCGGGGCGGATCAGTTTGACCACCAGCGCGGTGCGCGGCGGGTCGAATAAGGTTCCGCCCAGCCCCGAGAGGATACAGGAGAGCCAGAGTATCCAAGGCTGATCCGCCATGGCCATCAGGGCAAAGCCCAACGCGCGTAATAACATCCCGGTAATGATCATAGGCTTTGCGCCCAACCGGTCGGCGATGGCGCCGCCAAAGATCCCCAACCCCTGCTGGACAAACTGACGCAGGCCAAGGGCGATCCCTACCAGAAGCGCGGCCCAGCCTAATTGATCGACGAAGCGAATGGAAATGAGCGGAAACACCACAAAAAATCCCAGAACGACCAACATATTATCCAACAACAAAAAATATTTACCCAAGCTCCG
>JAATGH010000156.1 GCA_015654745.1 Enterobacterales bacterium | reverse complement strand
TTTATCACCCAAGTTATGTTTTTAAACATAGTCTATAGGGATGGGAAAATGAATACGAATGAAATACGCAAACATGTTTACGATATAAATTTGTCATATTTACTATTGGCGCAACGGCTCATTAATCAGGAAAAAGCGTCGGCGATGTTTCGATTAGGGATAAATGAAACTATGGCTGATGTATTAATGAAATTGACATTGTCACAAATGGTTAAACTAGCTGAAACGAATCAGCTATTGTGCTTGTTCCGTTTTGATGATCATCAAACTATCACGCAATTAACACAAGACTCGCGTGTGGATGAACTGCAGCAAATACATACCGGCATATTACTGTCAAGCCAATTACAAGAACGGTTAGCGTCGAAAGAAAATCAATTGCCGAAGAAAAGGGCATAACGATGGTCGCGAAAAGTATTGTCCAGGAAGCCAGAGATATCCAACTCGCCATGGAGCTGATTACGCTAGGCGCCAGATTGCAAATGCTGGAAAGTGAAACGCAGCTGAGTCGGGGCCGACTGATCAAATTATACAAAGAGCTACGCGGTAGCCCGCCGCCGAAAGGCATGTTGCCGTTCTCCACCGATTGGTTTATGACCTGGGAACAAAACATCCATTCGTCGATGTTTTACAATATTTTTCAGGTGTTGCAACAAAATAGCCTGAGCAGCGGCGTCGAGGCGGTGATCCGTGCTTATCGCCTGTACCTGGAACAGTGTCCGCAGCAGGAGGGAGAACCGCCAATTCTTGCGCTGACCCGCGCCTGGACGCTGGTAAGATTTGTCGAAAGCGGGATGTTGCAATTGACGCCGTGCAGCCATTGTCATGGCCATTTTATCACCTATGCCCATCAGCCGGCCTATGGATTTGTCTGTAGTTTGTGCCAGCCTCCCTCTCGGGCGGTAAAAAGACGTAAACTTTTGCCGAACATAGCCGATATTAATCCCAAGCTGCTGGATGAGCAGGTGAAACGTGCAGTGTGATGGGGATTGGATGTCGGACGTTATTGTCCAAAGCTGGCCTTGGAAGTGAACTACCATGGTTAGCGCCTCCTGACTTTTCCCTATCACCGCTCGTTAACCGACTTTATTTGACCGGGGGAACGGGCGTGTTAGTAATCGTAGGTTATTTTGTTGTCATCGCCGCGGTATTTGGCGGATATGCCTTGGTCGGCGGCCATTTGGGTGCGCTGTTTCAACCCGCCGAATTGTTTATGATCGCTGGTTCAGGCGTTGGGGCTTTTATCGTCAGTAATAACGGGAAATCGATAAAGCTGACGCTTCGTGCCTTACCTCAATTATTCCACAAGTCAAAATATAATAAATCCCTCTATATGGACCTCATGGCGCTATTGTTCCGTTTGATGGCAAAAGCGCGCCAGCATGGCATGTTGGTTTTGGAATTTGATATTGATTCGCCAAATGAAAGCCAAATTTTCAAACTGTATCCGCGTCTGTTAGCCGATAGGCAATTAGTGGATTTTATCACCGATTACCTGCGCCTGATGATTGGCGGCAATATGAACGCATTTGAAATTGAAGCCTTGATGGACGAAGAGATTGAGACCTATGAACATGAATGTGAAATACCCGCTAACAGTATTGCCCAGATAGGCGATGGGCTGCCGGCGTTTGGTATTGTGGCCGCGGTCATGGGGGTGGTCCATGCGTTGGGGGCGGCGGATCGATCGGCGGTAGAACTGGGTGCGCTAATCGGCCAGGCCATGGTGGGGACGTTTCTGGGCATTCTGCTGGCCTACGGTTTTGTTACGCCATTGGCTTCCCTGCTGCGGCAAAAGAAAGACGAATCCGTAAAAATGATGCAGTGCATCAAAATTACCCTGCTGTCGAGTATCCACGGCTATGCGCCGCAGATTGCCGTGGAATTTGGCCGTAAGACGCTGTTCTCGGCGGAAAGGCCTTCATTTTCCGAACTGGAGGCGCACGTTAAGCTCGCGCGCGAACCGGTTAAACAGCCGGTGGAAGAGGATGCATGAAGAACCAGCCGGTTATCGTTATACGCAAGCGGCGCGCCAAAAGTCACGGTTCGCACGGAGGTGCCTGGAAAATTGCCTATGCCGATTTTATGACCGCGATGATGGCGTTCTTTTTGGTGATGTGGCTACTGTCGATTGCCAGTCCGAAAGAGTTGGCCGCCATCGCTGAATATTTTCGGATGCCCCTGAGCGTGGCTATCACCAATGGTAATCGCAGTGGCGCGAGCACCAGCCCGATACCAGGGGGCGGGGACGATCCTACGCGCAAGGATGGGGAATTGCGAAAAAGCATCAAAAGTATTACCGAGCTGAAGGAAAAATTGGAAAAAAGTCGTCTTAAACAGTTACGTAACCAGTTGGACCAATTGATCGAATCGGATCCGCGCCTAAAGGTATTACGCCCACAATTATTGATCAACTTGGTAGACGCTGGTTTGCGTATTCAGATTCTTGATAGCCAGAACCGGCCGATGTTTGAAAATGGTAGCGCGCTGGTAGAACCCTATATGCGCGATGTGCTCAGGGCCATTGCCCCGGTGCTCAATGATATCCCTAATAAAATCAGCATATCGGGCCATACGGATGCCACGCCTTACTCCAATGGCGAACGTGGCTACAGCAACTGGGAGCTTTCGGCCGATCGCGCCAACGCGTCACGGCGTGAGCTGATTACCGGCGGATTGGCCGAAGGTAAAATCATGCGGGTGGTGGGCATGTCCTCCACCATGAATTTTGCCCCCAAGCAACCGGACGCGGCGATCAACCGCCGCATCAGTTTACTGGTGTTAAACAAACAAACAGAACTCAGTATCGAGCAGGAAAATGCAACCAGTGAAAGTCTGGATGTGAATAACTCCAATGACTTGACGCAACAACCGGCATTTAAATCCGCCACCGCTGGTGCCGAAGCGGCGCCGACGGCGAAGCAGGGCGGCCAGGCTAATTCGGCGTCGTCTGGCAACGCGGTAAAGGTTCCAGCTAACGTGGAACCGCCGGCTAACGCGCCGGCAAATACGGTGAATCCAACGTCTGCGACGACATCGGGCAAGCCGCAAGACGTTACGGCACCATTGGTGAACCCGGCGACGAAATCGACGGACGCGGCAAACCCGGTTGTTACCCCGACAACGACACCGGCTAGCGCGCCGATCACTACGCCAACCGGGACTCAAAACCCGGCTGTCTCGTCGTTTAAACAACGTGATTCACAGCAGAGGTGATTTCGTGAGCATGGAATTAAGCGCTTTTTACCAAACATTTTTTGATGAGGCCGCTGAACTGCTGGCGGATATGGAACAGCATCTGCTGGTTTTGGATCCGCTTAAACCAGATAGCGAACAGCTTAACGCTATTTTCCGCGCCGCACATTCTATTAAAGGGGGGGCGGGAACTTTCGGATTTACGGTATTACAGGAAACCACCCATTTATTGGAAAACTTGTTGGACGAGGCGCGGCGAGGGGAGATGTCCCTCAGCACGACAATTGTTAACCTGTTTTTGGAAACCAAAGATATCATGCAGGATCAATTAGATGCCTACAAAACGGCCACTGAACCCGATGCGGCGAGCTTTGCGTATATTTGCGAAGCGCTGCGCCAATTGGCAT